>CAZXFC010000007.1:16691-17174 GCA_964640425.1 uncultured Candidatus Saccharibacteria bacterium
AACGTTTTTCTAACGTTTCGCCCATTGCGGGGCCTTCCTGGCCTTCTTCAAACCAAACTTCCTTCTTTCCTTAGCCCTTGGATCGCGTTTTAGAAAACCTTCCACTTTTAATATTTTGCGAAGTTCTGGATCCGCGGAAAGTAGCGCGCGGGCGATGCCATGGCGCAAAGCCTCGGCCTGCGAGTTGATGCCTCCGCCGTTCACATGAGCCGTCACACGGTAGTGCCCGACAAGATTACTTTTATCAAATGCCCCTTCAACGATCTTTTGAAGCTCAACGGTAGGAAAATAAGCTTTGTATGATTTATCGTTTACGGCAATATCCGTGTCCTTACCTTTGGTCTCAAAAAGCCTTGCCCGCGCGACGGAAGTCTTTCGCCTGCCTACACCCTCGAAATATTTACTTGGTTGTCCGACATCCAAGTGGGTGTCGGACAACTTCTTACTTGTCTTCTCCATGTAACAAAGTTAAATTTTTAATCA
>CAZXFC010000007.1:17184-31876 GCA_964640425.1 uncultured Candidatus Saccharibacteria bacterium
TGCCTGAATTATTTGCCATTGTTTATTATAAACTTTTTTTAAGCGATTTTTGCGGAGCATTCCCCAGATTGCGTGCTTCAGCACCTCTCTTTTGTCTTTTTTTGCAAGTTCCCACGCGGAGAAAACTTTCCGTCCGCCGGGATATCCCGAGTAGCGCTGGAAAAAAGTATCTTTCATCTTTGCTTCGTTCCACTCGATCTCATCCACGTTCTTTACCGTAATTTTCGGGAAAGTTGTTCGGTTCGGCAAATAATCCGCAGCTGTCTTGCCGCGCAATGCCTTGGCCACCTCGGAGGCAAGGCGTCCCAATTTCTTGTTTTTTGCGTCCATGATCATTTCCGTATTCATCCCGTTAGAAGCAGATCGCGATCATAGATCGCAACTGCAATTTAATATTATTTATAATAACTATATTCATAGCAAATTTTTATATTTTTTACCAGCGATCGCGGCTTCTAACGGGATTATACAAATTCAATAAAAGCCATTTTTGCGGCATCATGCGGACGCCGGCCAAGCTTGATAACTCGCGTATATCCGCCGTTCCGATCCGCGTATTTCGGCGCGATCTCGATTATCAGTTTCTTGGAAGCGGCTTTAGGAAGTACAGCGCTCACTCTGCGGGTAGCCAGGATTTTGTCGGCTGTCTTGCCGTAAGTTATCAAACGCTCTGCGTAAGGTCGCAAAGCCTTTGCCCGCGCCTCGGTCGTTCTTATTTTTCCCTTCATTACTAAAGCAACAGCAAGGCCCTGCATAAATGCCCTCCTTTGGTTTCTTTCCCTTCCGAATTTTCTGCCTTTTTTCTGATGCTTCATAATTAGTTAAATAGTTGAATAGTTAAGTGGTTGAATAATTATTCTTTCAACGAAAGCCCCGTTTTGGCCAGCCCCTTTTTTATATCGTTAACTGCTTTGTCTCCTATGCCCTCCATCGATTTCAGATCGTCTTCAGACCGTGCGGACAGAGATTCAAGCGTTAAGATACCGGCTTCCAAAAGAGTTTTTTTGACCCGCGGAGTAATTTTCAGCGTATCGAGTTCTGACGGCGATTCGCTCTCGTCTGCCGCTGATTCCTTTCCTTTTGATTCATTAGCGTCAATATCAAAGCTTTCAATCTGCTCAATTTGACGTCTCATAATATTGAGGGACTTCTTGAATGCTTCTCTTGGATTAATTGTTCCGTCAGTTTCTATAAAAAGTCTCAAGCGGTTATAGTCCGTCCTGTCGCCCACGCGCATATTCTCAATTTCGTAGTTAGCCCTGCGTATAGGCGTAAAAATAGCATCGAGTATCAAAGAACCCACGGCAACTTTGTCTTTTACCAAATTTTCCGCCGTAACAAACCCCAACCCGCGCTCTACCGTGAGCTCAACAATGAATGAAGTATTTTTGTCTGTGATAGTCGCAATATGCTGATCCTTATTTTTAACTTCGAGCTGGGTCGGACATTTTATATCTTTGCCCTTAACTTCTTTAGCGCCTTTTATTTCAATAGTCGCGGTCTGAGGTTCGTCGCCGTGTATTTGAAAACGCAATTGCTTTAAATTCAAAAGTATCGTCATCACGTCCTCAAGCACTCCCGGAAGGGTTGAAAACTCGTGAGACGCGCCTTCTATTTTGACCTTTGTCACGGCTGCCCCGGGCAAAGATGATAAAAGTATGCGCCTCAAAGAAGAGCCTAGCGTGTTGCCGTATCCCGGATAAAGTCCGTCTATCTCGTAAACTCCTTTGTTTTCCTCTTCCGAGACGACTCTGGTGTTGGAAGGCAGAACGATTTCGTAGTCCATATGAAAAAATTATTTATTAATAAAATTACCTTGAATAATATTCGACTATCGCGTTGATATTGTATCCCTTGCCAAGTCCCTCACCCGAAGGAGGCGCTTTCATTTTGGCCGCGTATGTTCCCCGATCCAGTTCCAACCATGATGGCGGCGCGGCTTTTTTCATCATAATTTCCAAATCTTGGAAAAGCGGTTTTGACTTGGAAAGTTCGCGCAGTTTTACCTCATCGCCTATCTTTAAGCGGTAAGACGGAATATTCACGCGCTTGCCGTTGACCTGTACATGGCCATGATTCACAATCTGCCTGGCGGCCGCGCGCGTAGGCGCATAACCAATCCGGTAGACGGCATTGTCCAGACGACTTTCCAAAGAGTTTATTATCGCGTCGCTTGTGACAACTCCTTTTTGTTTTAATGCATTCTCTATATAATTCCTGAATTGACGTTCGCGCAATCCGTAGAGAAATTTTAATTTTTGCTTCTCCGCTAACTGCGAGCCGAATTCGGAACCTTGTCTGCGGAAAGCTTTGCCGTGCACGCCCGGAGGATACGGCTTCCGCTTAAAAGCGCACTTCTCGCGCCCGCAAACCGACATCCGGAGCCTCCTGCAAGTTTTACATGTGACTGTAGTTCTCATATGTTTATACGCGTCTTGGTTTAGGAGAACGCGGCCCGTTGTGCGGGATGGGGGTAATATCTCTGATGGAAGTTATTTCAAATCCCTGCCCTACAAAAGAACGAGCCGCCGCGTCCCTTCCTGCGCCGACCCCCTTAATCAAAATGGAAAACTCGCGAATTCCTATGGCTTTGGCCTTTTCTCCCAAAAATTCAGCGACTTTAGTAGATGCGTAAGGTGTGCCTTTCTTTGCGCCCGAAAAACCCAATGCGCCCGCGGACGAGCTCATTACAATATCTCCGTTCCTGTCGGTAATCGAAATAATGGTATTATTGTAAGTTGCCTGAACATGTACCACTCCGTCGGAAAGTTTTCTTTTTGATGACGTAATCTTAATAGCCGCCGCTCTCCCTTCTTCGGTCGTCAGGTCCTGCTTTTGAATTATGCGTTTTTTGCCCATTGTTAGTTAAATAGTTGAATAGTTAAATGGTTTACTTCTTCTCCATCTTACGTTTTCCGGACATCATTGTCTTTCGAACATTACCTCTCCGTGTCCTGGAATTGGTCTTGGTTCGCTGACCTCGCGTCGGCAGACTCTTCTTGTGCCGCGTCCCGCGATACGAATTAATGTCTTTCAATCTTTTAACATTCAATGTTATCTCTCGGCGAAGCTCGCCTTCAACTTTGTACTGATTCTCGATTATTTCTCGGAGCTTGTTTACTTCCTGCGCTGATAATTCCTTGGCGCGCTTTTCTCGGTCCACTTTGGCTTCCGCAAGAATATCAAGCGCCAAAGGAACCCCGACTCCGTATATGTAGGAAAGGGCGTAAGGAATTTTTTTGTTGTCGGGGATATTTACCCCAGCGATACGTACCATGATTAGTTAAATAGTTGAGTAGTTTATCCTTGGCGTTGTTTGTGCTTGGGATTTGAACAAATAATAAAAACGCGGCCGCGACGTCTGACCACTTTGCATTTTATGCACCTTGGTTTTACAGATGCTCTGACTCTCATTCGGTTTATCTAACCTATTTATAATTACAATCTTTTAATGATCCTTCCTTTTGACTCGTCGTAGGGAGAGAACTCCAATACGACTTTATCTCCGACAAGCACCTTGATATAATGCAGTCTCATTTTGCCCGAAAGGTGACCGAAAACCTCGCGATTCTCGCCATCAAGCTGTATGCGGAAAGTCGCCGAGGGTAATGCCTCAACAACTCGCCCTTCTTTTATTACGGTGCCTTTTCCGGGTGCCATTTAAAGGATTTAAGATGTTAGGGACATACTAGCGCGACAGGCATTAGAAGTCAATATGTGGGTAAAATAGGCTAAAATAAGCATAATGCACCTAAATCTTCTCTAGAATATTCAAATATTCATTATGACCAATTCCTAACGTTCGCAGATTATTGCGTATGATAAAAACCGGTATTTCGCTATCTTCAGGAAAAATGACCGGCCGCTTTAAGTCTTCTCTTTGATAAACTCTGTGATCTCCTTTTTTCCTTTCAAAATGACATCCTACATACAAAACAAACTTCTCAAACTTTTTCCAATGAATAGGTTTTAGCGAAGGCATCTGGAAGATTATCGTATTGCAAGTTCAATTTGCTTCGATTCTTGCGAGATCAAACTTGGAGGGTTCCACTGTTTTTTTATTTTTTCCCAACCGAGATTTAAAAGCACTTCTTCCATGCTTCCTTTTTTTACTAATTCATCAAAAAATATCTCGACAATTTCGCTAAATCTCTTCATGGCCTGCTCATGGGTTTTACCGGAAGTAGACAAATCCAAAGCAGGAGTATAAGCGATAAAATGCTTACCCTCTTTTAAAACAGATACCGGCAGTTGGACGTTTAATTTAGTCATAAATTCGCCTTAATTCTAGCGCGATACGATTGTGATGTCAATATGATCCGCGCGGGAGACGGGGCTTAGGCTTTTTGGAAGAGTGCCCGCCCAAAACGGCTTAAATTCCACTTCCGCGCGGGCGGCGCCTGAAACTGTATTGAGCACTCCGTCGGCTCTGGTTATACCATTTTCCACAAGCTGGTTTTTGATTGTCTCGGGATCCAAAGCTATCTCTATATTTGCGCTCCCTTTTATATTCATATTAAATGTTTCCACGCCAAATTTATACCCGGAAAGCCTGAATGCAAGCTTATCAAAGTTAGTTATGCGTATCGCGCCGAAACCGAGCTTTGTCTGGTCCGCTCCGCCTTTTGCCAGAGCTTTGGCAATATCATTATTTTTGACAAGCACCCTCCTCACTTCTCCGGTCAATTTCAACTCAAAGACTTCAGCCTCTTCTCCGATACTCGGCGTCGTCTCAACGGAGAGAATTTCGAACTCTTCAGAACCAGGAAGTATAAAAAAATCCGGCAATGGGGTTTTAGAAACGATATTTTTTAAATTTTTATTCACATCATCCTTGATATGACCGACGGCCGCTTCAACGGCATTTTTTGTTACGATCTTTGCTGCGCCGGAAGAACCCCCCGTCATTTTTGTTTTCGAACGGGCAAAAAATGAATTATATTTAGACGAATCTTTAAAGCCCGGTATTGTGAAATCCGTAAGCTCCGCATTGTAATCCGGACCGGGCTGATCGGCAACAACCTTTACCTCTTTTGAACCCGGTATCGTTTTGCCTTTCTCTATTCTCAGCCCCGGTACGACGATGGTCGAAGGTATCCGGTAAATTTTTCCGTCCGGAGATGCCAGCCGCGTCGAAGCAATAAGTATCTGCCCTTCTTTTGAAAATTTGTTAAAAATAACTACCGTGCCTTCCGCCTTTCTTCCTCCGACAGTATTGTTTTCAGCCGGAAACGAACCCGAACGCCGCAATGTACTGGTGGCCACGATGAAAGATATGGATTCCCCGCCGGTAAAAGAATTTGCGTTTACCATAACGAGATTTTTATCGACGGCAAAAGAGTCGGATTTCGGAGTAATAGCGATAACCATCTTCGAATTACGCACGGCGCTCGCAAATAACAGTCCTGAAGCAGAAATAATAAAAATTACCGCAATACCGTGTATTTTTAACTTACGGAAAAATCCGGTCGTATCGGTTTTCCGACGAACAACAAACACCGGAGCAGGCCCGTCGATTGGCGAAGCCTTTGCCGGCGGCACTGCCGAATTTTCTTTTTTTCGGCGAGTAATAACAACATCTGTTAATATTTTTTTTCCGGTCATTTATTTTTACGAATAAAGCAATAATGAGGCTAAAACCACGTCTGAACCGCCTGAGAGCATCGCGGGTGAAGAAAAATAATCATTAAAAACTTCGGCTTTCAATGCGTGTGGATTTACATCCTGATCATAATATTTTTTGTAATTTAACTTAATAGTATCGGCGAAAACTTCGCAGTCCGCGCCGCCTCCGGTAATAAGGATCTTTTTGCCTTTAAAATCGATAAGTGATTCTTTGAGCGGATTCCACCAGTCTTCCATCGCGGAATCCAATATTTTTGAGACGCTAACCCTCATTGATTCATCCAAAGTTCCCGCGGTAAACTTCTTAAACACGCCTTCGGCCTCCAAAAAATCCGTTTTTAAGAACGCGGCCAGCCTGCGCTCGAGCGTGCGCACTCCGAATGCAAACGATTTCCCATGTTCAATTGCATCGGGCATAAATGCCGGTGCAGCGCCGGCAGCCGAGGCGCCGACAAAAAATACACTGGTCATTTCGCCTCCGATATCGATGATTACCGCGGACTCAAAAAGATTTTCGGTTGTTTTTAAAACCTGCCAAAGTACTCTAATATCCGAAAAGTAACTTATCTTGCTGTTTGGAAAAAATTTTTCTTTGGCATCCTCGACGTATTCCTTCAAAAATTTGCTGATTAGCGTGAATAAGCCGGACCATTCGACGATATTTCCTTTGTAGCCGGTTGCAATTTTTACAGGATACCCGTTCACGCGCAAAGAAATCATATCTTTTCCGGCAAGCGCAAGGTCCTTTGAATCTTTCACCGTCTCCTCTTCCATTTCTTTCATCATTGCCGCCATCTCTTCCGGTATTATCGGTTTTTTAGGGTATTTGCGTTGAAGTCGGCGGGATATTTTCTTTTCCACAAAAAACGGATCGGAAAAACTTATCAAAATCTCATCAATATCGTGCTCAATCTTGAACGTATCAGCGAAAAGCTTATTAAAGCCTCCCAAAAACATCCGCATGATTTGCTCGTTCCTATCCTTGCCGCGGCTTGTGATATCGATAAGCTGGAAAAAATAACGAAGAACTTTTTTTATTTCAAATTTTCCGTCAGGCAGATTCCTCTCGGCTAACGCCGCCGAAACGGAAACAGTGCCGACATCTACGGCCAAAATACGGAGCTTTTTTGTCTTCTTGCTGAAAAGTGCGGACATTTATAAATTATAACACATAAAAAAATAAAGCCCCGGCTTAGGCCGGGGTATTCGTAGATCGGTTTATTTAAAGAGCTTTTTTAATCGCTTTTTCAAGTAAATCAAGCGCAAGAAAAAGCTGCCGGTCGGTAATGACAAGCGGCGGCATGATCCGCACAGCGCGCCTTCCCGCAGTGAGAAGCCTGAGTCCGTATCCCTCTTCCACCGCAAGCATTTCCGCGTTCTCAACGATTTTTTCCCTAAATCCATCGCTCTTGAATTCTATAGCCCACATCGCGCCGCGTCCTCGCACATCGACAACTTCCTCATATTTATACAAAGAAGTCAGTCCGCTTTCCAAGGTATCGGCGATAATTTCGCATCGTCCCGATTTCAAAACCCTTTCCACCTCCGAAAGAAAGGCCAAGGCACTGGCCGCGACCAATGGTCCGCCGCCGAATGTATTTGAATGCAAGCCCTTTTTCGGCCAGTCGAGATCAGAACGAAAAATTATCTCGCCGTTCGGCAAACCTCCGGCCAAAGCCTTCCCCAAAACCAAAATATCTGGCTTCAGCCACGGAAAAACATCGCATCCGAAAACAGTCCCCACGCGGCCCATTCCGGTCTGTACGCAATCGCTTACAAAAAAGATGCCCGCCTCCTGCGTACGTTCGTATAAATATTTCAGGCAAGATTCGTCCACCGGATTTATTCCGCCTTCGCCCTGGCACGGAATTTCAATAAGCAGCCTGTCAATATTCTTCAGACCATGGCGCGAGTCAATTTCGCTCAGTTCCTTTTTTACGATATCGATGTCCGATGGATTTCTCGGAAAAGTCATATAGACGGAATTTTCCACGTCACAGTGATCCAAAAACGGCTTGCTTTGTACCTCCGGCTTTGACGTTGAGCCTGCTTTCACGCCTTTGGTACGCCCGGAAAATCCGTTTTTAAAATATATCACTTTTGTGCGAGCCGGTTCCTTTGATCTGAATATGCGGTACGCGGTTGTGGAGCTGCGCATGGCTTCATTTGCCTCGGCTCCTGAATTGGCGAAAAAAACTTTTGACGGTTTTTTTACCGGACTTTTAGTAGCCAGCAAATAGGCCAAAACCATTGCATTCCGGTTTGGCGCGTTATGGTTTTCCGCGAATATCAGCTGCGCTGCCTGTTTTTGGATCGCTTCTACGATCTTCGGATGGCAGTGCCCGAGATTGTTCACTCCGGCGTCGCAATGCAGATCGATATATTTGTACCCGTCTTCATCGGTAATGATGGCTCCATAACCGGAACGCGGAACGATCTTCGAGCCCATCGTCGTGGTCGCATAGTATTTATTGGCAAGTTCCAGAATATCCGACGAAAGCCGGCCGGGAAAAATGATGTTGTCCATTCAACTTCTCAAAAAATTCTGAGGCAAATATAGCATTTTCTAAAATTTTAGCAAGAAAAAACCCCGGTCTGAACCAAGGTTGAGATTGGGCTTATACCGGCTTCCGCGGTACGGCCAGATGGCTGTTTGTTACCGGACGGTGCCTGCCTAAAACTTCCACTTTGTCGCGTAACCGGGTATTTTCTTCTATAGCCGACTGCCATTTCCCGGTCATTTCCCGCAATTGCGATTCGAGATCGTTTATTTCCTTTTCGAATTGAGTTATACGCGCTCCGCTTTTGGCGTTTATCTTTGCCTTGAGATCCGCTTGTTCCGCCTCAAGCTCCGCGATCCTCACTTGCATGCAAAGGCCGGAAAACATTTTCTCCAAATATACTTTTCCTTCTTCTTTCCACCTGCGGAATTTTTCATATTCCGATACATTTGCAAGTACCGGCAATGGCAAAAGATCGAGCGAAAATCCTCCATACTCTTTGCTCAATTTCCTTTCTTTCACTTTTATCCTCCCTGTTAGGTATAATCAAAAAAGAACTTTTGTAACTATTATATTCCAAATATAAATTTTGTCAATAGTTATTCCACCGTCGCCCGTATTCGGCGGAGGCCGGCGCCGATTGCTTCCTGTTTCATTATTTTGAAATGACCGATCTCGGAAGTGTTCTTCACGTGCGGGCCGCCGCAGAGCTCGCGTGAAAAAATCTCTGGCGGGTCGGCTTTGAAGTCGCCCACCGAATATACTTTGACCGTTGCAGGATATTTTTCTTTAAAAAAATGGAGGGAGCCGGCTTTGATGGCTTCTTCATACGGCATTTCCTTCATCTGCACGTCGAATTTGCGCGAAACAGCCCAATTTACCGCGTCTTCCACTTTTTTTATTTCATCGCCGGTCAGTTTTCTTTCAAAAGAAAAATCAAAGCGCGTGCGCTCCGCGGTTATATCTGAGCCCGCCTGCCTTATCCTGTCGCCCAAAATCTTTCTCAAACTCGCCTGCAATAAATGCGTAGCCGTATGCAGCCTGGTAACCTTTTTCAATTCCTCTTCGTCCGCGGCTCTGAGTTCTCCGGTATCCAGCAACATTCCGTGTCCGCCGAATTTTTTCTCGATGCCGGCCCGCGAGATCTCCTGGTGTTTTTTGAATTCGTAGTCGAAACCCTGCCGATTTAATTTCTCAGCGCGCTCACCGCCGAACTCTTTGATGACTTCGTAAGGTATGCCGTAAGTCTCATAGAGTTTGAAAGCCGATTGCGAATCGACTTCGCTCATCTTTTTTAAATACTCCACGCCCGCCTCCAGGGTTTTTAAAAATTTTTCACGCTCCACCTTTAATTCATCGGTTATAAAACTCGAATTCGAAAAAAGCTCGTGATAATCCTCGCCGTATTCATGTATCATGTCATGCAATATCCCTTCGAGCACGCTCCAGGTCATGTTGGCCCGGTATTCATAAACGAACATTCTGCGGAGAAGCCTCCGCAAAATGTATCCCGCTTCCTTATTTGAAGGACGTACGCCGTCGGACAAAAGGAACATTGAACCGCGGAGATGGTCTATCATTATTCTTTTCGTCCGAAGATCGAGTTCCGGCGGCAAAAGCTCCATGAACGGCCGCAAAATATCTATATCAAAAATTGTTTTTGCGTTTGCGGTAATTTTCACCATTCTTTCAAAACCCCATCCGACATCAACGCCTTTTTGCGGCAACGGAACCAAACCGCCGTTTTTATCCGCGAAATATTCCATAAATACCAAAGTCGCGACTTCCAAGCCGTCAACGTACACTTCGTTGGCCGCTCCGCAGGGTCCCTCCGGCCCGGCAGGACCCCAAACATTGTCTTCTTTGCTGCCCTTTCTTATTCTTTCCGGAGGCAAAAATCCGGACCATGCTTCAAACGATTCTTTATCGAAAGGAATCTTGTCGTCTCCGGAAAAAACAGTTGCCGAAACGCGATCGGGAGATACACCAAAAACCTCGGTCAAGAGCCGGTAGGTCCATTCTATTGTTTCTTTTTTGAAATAATCGCCGAAAGAAAAATGTCCGAGCATCTGGAAAAATGTCATATGCGTTTCATCTCCTATCTCGTCAATATCGGAAGTGCGAAAACATTTTTGAATGGATGCGGCGCGCTTCATGCCGAAATCGCGGACCGGGTCGGCTTTGCCAATAAAATAAGGCTTAAATTGCTGCATTCCGGCGGTTGTCAAAAGCACCGAGGGATCGTCCGGCAAAAGCGAAGAAGACGGCACTATTTTATGCCCTCTTTTCTCAAAAAATTCCAAAAATTGTTTGCGCAAACTTCTTGAATCCATGGGGATATTGCTATAATTTAGCATACTCTCAAAAATATAAAAAGCCGCTTTTATACGGCTTTCTGAGCTTGGGCAATCCAGCTATCAATTCCCCGGCGGATATAATCCGCATCCAAATTCAGCGTCTCGCAAATATTCACAAAGGAAAATAGATAATCTCCGTTCGTAGAATCCATCCATTCCTTCGTTTCGCTGAATAATTTTCTATCTTTGGCGCCGCCCGCTCGACAATATTTCTGCAGGCATTGAGCTGCGTCCTCCAAAATAGCCAGCATTAAATTCTTTTCCGGCGTCAACCAAGCGCACTTTTGCGCTTCCATAAACTCAAACGACGCCAGAGAATCATTCAAAAATTGCGAGTCTCCAGAAACTCGATCAAATTTATCTAAAATAACCCCTTCGCCCATACGCGCCTCCTTTTTGAGCAAGAAAATTTCTTAGAAAACTCTAACACAATAACTTCTAAAAAACAATACTATCCTTCTTTTTTAAAGAAACCGATAAGATTGCCTGCCATGAACGATGTTAAGCCGATTATTGAAAATAAGAATGCCAAATATATATGAGCAAGCTCTGTCGCCCTAAAATAATAAAAGGCGGCAAAGGGCAGGATAAAGGCGCCTGAAAAAAGGAGGCTTGCCCTGATTTTTGTCAAATAAGACCGGAGCGACGAAAAACCGCGCATAATTGATGCCGCGAAAATCCACCCGGCCGCGAACATAAAAAAGATATACGCGTAAGATGCAAAGCCGCCGCCGTACCAAAACACCCACTTCCCGTCCCACGACAACGACGGCGTTTTACTTGCGTAAAAATGCGCCGCGGCCGACATCACTGCTCCGAAAATATACAAAAATGAAATAATCCTTTTTGAATTTTCACTCAACCCGAATATATTCAAACCGACTTTCATGGCGCTCCACGCGGCAACGGCCAGAAAAACCAAAGCAAGCGCGTAGGCCGATGAGGCCCGAAAATCCAACTCTCTGAACAATATCAGCGGAAGAACCAAAAAAATATTATAAAGAAAGAAAAACAGAAACCAGCTGAAATAATAAGCGACCGTTCTGCTGTTCGCGTCAGATTTCTTGTAAAACAAATACGCCAGCGAGATCAGGCATAAAATAGCCATCACGCCGTGCAATACCAATGTATACGGAGCTATCATTGTTTATTTTTAAATATACCGAAAATAACGACCGCGATAAACGCTACCGACAAGCCGATAATCGTGCTATAAAAAGCCAGTTTTACGCCGTAAACATTTCCTTGATAATAAAAATAAGAGGAGCCGCTCAAAATTATGGCGCTTAGCGCGAAAAGCAAGCTGCGGATCCTCACAAGGCGCGAGTTCCTAAATTCGAAAAATCCATTAAAAAAAACTGCGGCAAATATCCAGGCGGCTGAGATCTGTCCGGCCTGGTTTAAAAGTCTAAAAGCCGAATCCGGCACCCAAATCACGAACTTGCCGTTTGCATAATGGTTGTAAGGAGTAAAAATTCCAAGCAGCAAAAGTATAAAGCCGATCATTAAATAGATCATGGAGATAGCGGGAGGTATTTTATCCGAGTTGGTCATTTTTAAACTCAAGGGAATTTTTACCAAGTAACTCAGTCCGGCGAAAAGAAACGTCGTTCCGAGAACTAATCCAAGGTTTATAATTTCCCATGAAAACCCCAATATCAAAGGTATGATAATGGCGATATTAAAAAGAAAATAAAACCAAAAAAACATCCCTAAATCATGGGAAACACTGTTTTTGTGCGTTTTTTGTTTAAATAAAACTTCGACATAAAGCCAGATAATAAAACAGAAAAACGCCATCACGCCGTGCAATACCAATGTATACGGAGCTATCATTGTTTTATTATACCACCCCCGAGCACCTGCCTGCCCTGCCTACCGGTCAGGCAGGCGGCAGGCAGGTTTCGCTCTTCCATAGAATAAAAGACTATTGATTGTCCCGGAGCAACGGCGCGTTGAGGAATTTCGAATATAACTCCTCCATTTTGCGCAAGTTCGCATTTTTGCAGAGATTGCCTATATCTGATTCTGGCAAAACATTTACGCGGGAAATTAGGTTCGTTCGATAACCAATTAAAATTATCCGCAATCAGGTTTTTTTTATATAACACGGGGTCTTGATCCCCGCGCGCGACAACCAAAATATTTGTTGTGATATTTCTCTCCGCGACATAAAGCGGTTGCGCGTTGCCGCCTATATTTAATCCGTGCCTTTGGCCCAAAGTATAAAAATGTGCGCCGTCGTGCTCGCCGATTTTCTTGCCGTGGGAATCCACCACTTCGCCATGTTTTTTTGGAAGCGCTTCCCTTAAAAATTCCCCGAAATCGACTTTACCCACAAAACAAAGCCCTTGTGAATCTTTTTTTGCCGCGGTAGGCAGATCAAATTTCCTCGCAATCTCGCGCACCTCGCTTTTCAAATAGCCGCCTATCGGAAAAAGCGAATGCGCGAGTTGATTTTGGGTCAGCGTCCATAAGAAGTAACTTTGATCTTTCGATTGATCTTTGGCCGAACGCAAGGTAACGAAGCCACTCGGACTGGTGGACGTCCGCAGCACGACGGTGCGAGGTTTCAGGGTTTTCTCAGCAGAGAAAAACCCGGGTCCTCCAGTCTGAGTGGATTCGGACCGTTCGGCCAAAACATAATGTCCGGTCGCAATATAGTCAAAACCCATGGCCAGCGCCCGGTCCAGAAAAATTCCGAACTTAATTGTCTTGTTGCACATAACATCCGGATTCGGCGTCCGACCGGACTCGTATTCGCGCACCATGTATTCGTAGACCATGGTCTTGTATTCTTTTCTGAAATCAAAAGTATGAAAACGAATACCAAGCTTCGCGGCAACCGCCATCGCGTCCTGTTTGTCCCCGTTGTTTTCGCATCCGTCCCAACAAAGCATATGCGCGCCTTCAACTTCGTATCCTTCTCCCCGCAACAAAGCCGCCGCAACAGACGAGTCCACGCCTCCGCTCATTGCCACTAAAATTTTTTTATTATTGCGCACCATGCGTATTTATGTTATAGTCTAAAAATGGAAAATAATCAACAAATTAGAGCGGGCTTGCCCGCCGAAGCCTCGACGAAGGCGGGGCCGAAGGATGTTTTTTTGCATCTTTTAGCCATCATAATGCTCTACGTCAGCGTAGGCAGTTTTATCGCTCTCATATTTCAATATATTAATGTTCTATTACCGGACCCGGCGCTTGAGGGCAACTATTACTCTCTTCAGGCAATTTATTCTTCGATGCGCTGGTCCATCGCGCTATTGGTGGTTGTATATCCGGTGTTTGTATGGACCAGTTGGTTTTTAAACAAGGATTATACTGTGGAACCTTTAAAGCGGGAAATAAGAATTAGAAAATGGCTTCTTTATTTCACGCTGTTTGCCGCCGCGCTTTTAATGATAGGAGACGTAATATCGCTGATTTACAACTTTCTTCAAGGCGAATTGACGGTACGAATATTATTTAAGATTCTCACGATATTGCTGATTGCGGGTACGGTATTTAAATATTATCTGATGGACTTGAAAAACAACGCTCCGCATAAAATATTTCTCTATGGTGTTTCAGTTGTCATTGCGGTTGCGATAATCGCAGGATTTGTAATTGCCGGCTCGCCGAAATCCGCGCGCCTTATCCAGATAGATAATATCCGTATACAAAATTTGCAGGAATTGCAAAGCCAAATTGTCCAGTACTGGCAGTATAAAGGCTCGCTTCCGGCAAACCTTGAAGCCTTGCGTAGCATTGATGTGGGCGGATATGTTGCGCCAACGGATCCCGAGTCTCATGCGCCTTACGAATACAATGTTAAAGGCCCGCTTGATTTCTCGCTTTGCGCCACTTTCGCATTGGCCAGCCTTGCTGAAGGAAGAACTCCTGCTTACTCAAAACCTTACGCGCCTTATCCCGCCGGCGTTGGCGGCTTATCACAAAATTGGGACCACGCTGAAGGGCATGTCTGCTTCGACCGCAGGATAGACAAAGATTTCTACAAGCTGCCCGCTGAAAAAATTTAAACGGAAAGAGAAAATTAGAAAAGGCGGTCCGACTGGGTCGTGACCGCCTTTTGCATTGGTTTAAAGAACTAATTTACTCATTTTCCTCTTCTTCCTCTTCATCGACATCGGCGGGATTCTCTTCCTCTAATTGCTTCCCTCTTTTTTCGTTTTTCTTTCTTTCAGGCCCCACGGTTTCTTTTCTCGG
>CAZXFC010000008.1:0-1888 GCA_964640425.1 uncultured Candidatus Saccharibacteria bacterium
GTCTCGTACCAATTTGTCGTATTTCATGTTTTTATCTCCCATGACACTTTTTATATTTCTTCCCGCTTCCGCACGGGCAAGGGTCGTTGCGTCCAATTTCCCCATTTTTGCTGGAATTGTTAGACACCGAGCTTCTAACATTATTGCTGTTTCCGCCCGCGTTGAGATTTAATTTTATGTTTTGACCTGCGGCTGTGCCCTCCGTAGCCCCGCCTGCCAATTGGCGGGCAGGTTTAGCAGAGGAGGGGCCGACTTTAAAAATAAGATTGGCAATATAATTATCAATGTGTCCTTCCAGCTGCTGGAACATTTTTGCGCCCTCATTTTTGTATTCGACCAATGGGTCCCTTTGACCGTAGGCGCGGAGACGTACGCTTGACCTCATGTATTCCATCGCGTCCAAATGCTCCATCCAAAGAGTATCTACCGCGCGGAGCATAGTGATTCTTACGGCCCCCGCGAAATTTTCGACCGCGGATTTTTTTTCTTTAAAAGTTTCGTCCAAATAATTCATGCTGATCTCTTCAAGCTTTTCTTTGGAGTCTGCGCCGATTAGCAATTCATGGATATCAATATGGTCCGAATGGTCTCCAAAAATCGCCTTAAAATTCTCCTCGATCTCTTTCTTGTCCCACTCCTCTTCCAAATCGGACATTGTGTGCATTTCAACAATTTTTGAAACTACGCTTTCCAATATTTCGTACGCTTCTTTTTCTATCTCTGCGGCATCCGCAAAAAGAATTTTGAACCGGCGCGAGTAAATGGCTTTCCTTTGCTTATTCATAACGTCGTCGTACTCCAAAATATGTTTTCTGGCGTCAAAATTGTATCCTTCTATTTTTCCTTGGGCGGATTCTATTGCGCCCGAAACCATTTTGTTCTCAATAGCTTCGTCTTCGGGAATTCCGAATCGTCCCATCAAATTTTTGATACGATCAGAACCGAAAATGCGCATAAGGTCATCTTCCATTGAAAGATAAAATTGCTTTTCTCCCGGGTCGCCCTGACCCCCCGAACGGCCTCTTAATTGGTCCTCAATTCTCCGCGCTTCGTTGCGCTCGGTGCCTAAAACCAAAAGTCCGCCCGCTTCTTTCACTTTAGCCGCCTCGCCGGAAATGGGCGGATTGCCGCCCAATATAATGTCTACTCCGCGGCCCGCCATGTTTGTGGCAACTGTCACCGCTCCGGCGCGGCCTGCCTGGGCGATTATTTCAGCCTCAGCTTCATGATTTTTTGCGTTCAGCACCTTGTGCGGAATTCCTTCGCGCGAAAGCATGGCTGACAAGCGTTCATTTTTCTCAATTGAGACTGTGCCGACGAGCACTGACTGGCCGGAAGCCTGGCGCGATTTTATTTCGCGGGCAATGGCCGTAAATTTGCCTTTTTCGGTCTGGAATATTTTGTCGGGCAGGTCGCGGCGAATCATCGGTCGGTTCGTCGGAACGCTGACGACATCAATTTTATAAACTTTGTGGAATTCTTCCGCCGAGGTCTGCGCCGTTCCTGTCATGCCGGAAAGTTTTTTGTAGAGCCGGAAATAGTTCTGAAAAGTTATCGTTGCCAGCGTGCGCGACTCTTTTTGTACAGTTACGCCTTCCTTGGCTTCAATCGCCTGATGCAGCCCCTCCGACCACCTTCGCCCGGGCATGAGGCGTCCCGTAAATTCGTCAACGATTATTATCTCATCGTTTTTAACTACATAATCGCGATCTTTGATAAAAAGCGCCTGCGCACGTAAAGCTTGTTCCAGATGGTGGACATAACGAATACCCTGTTCGGTATAAATATCCGAAACTCCAAGTATGCCCTCCACTTTTTCTATTCCCTCTTCTGTGATCGAAACGGCTTTCATTTTTTCATCAACATTATAATCCCTACCCTCTTTTAA
>CAZXFC010000008.1:1898-31492 GCA_964640425.1 uncultured Candidatus Saccharibacteria bacterium
AAACGCGGAGCTATCTTGGAAAAAGTCTTGTAAAGTTCTCCTGATTCCGAATCCGGCGCAGATATTATGAGCGGCGTCCTTGCTTCGTCTATTAAAATTGAGTCTACTTCGTCTACTATCGCAAAATTATGAGTTCCTTGACGTTGAGAAATTTGACCGGGCGAGTAAGCCATATTATCTCTTAAATAATCAAAACCATATTCATTGTTCGTGCCATAAGTAATGTCGGCGGAGTAAGCATCGGATCGCGAAACCGGTTTTAAAAATTCGTGTACTACCTTGAACGCGCCAAACGTATCCTCCTTTTTATCGTCGGCGGCGGAAACCGCAGAAGCATCATACAAAAAACTCGACTCATGGTTCAAAACGCCCGTCGAAAGGCCCAATGCATTATAAATTTGCCCCATCCAAACGGCATCGCGGCGCGAAAGATAATCGTTCACCGTTACCAAATGCACGCCGCATCCTGTAAGCGCGTTTAAATACGCGGGCAAAGTCGCCACCAAGGTTTTCCCTTCGCCCGTTTTCATTTCGGCTATCTGCCCGCGATGAAGCACAACTCCTCCGATCAACTGCGAATCAAAATGCCGCTGACCCAGCGTCCTCTTGGAAGCTTCGCGCACGGCGGCGAATGCCCTGGGCAGAATGGCGTTCAATCCTTCTTCCTTATCTTCAAAATTTTCCAGTTCTTTTTTAAATTCGGCGGTTTTTGCCTTCAGCTCTTCATCTGAAAGCTTCTGAAATTCCGCCTCAAGCAAGTTGATCTCCTCTACGATAGGTCTGATGGATTCAACAACCGCTTCGTTTGAAGCGCCGAATCCGCCGAAAATTTTCCCTAAAAATGACATGAGCTACATTATACGTCATTTTTGACAGAAAAAAAAGCCCCCTTAACGAGGGGCTTGTTCAAAAAATTAATGCGTGAAATTAGGCTGATATTCGAATTCTTTTTCGGCTGACTTATCGCTGAACGTGTTCAGCGTTTCTTCTTTATTGAACAGTGAGTTCACAATACTGCTGGGAAAAACTTGAATGCCGTTATTGAATGTTTCGACCGAGCCGTTGAATATGGCCAAAGCCGCGGTAATATTTTCCTGGAGTTCAGTGAGTTCCTTCATCCATTTCAGATACAATTCCGAAACTTTGAGCTGCGGATATGCTTCAACCGTAACACGGAGCCCGGAGAGCAAAGATTGCGATAAGTTCTCCACTTGGGCCAACTTCGCCATATCAATGTTTTCTTTAGAAAGCCCGCCCAGCGCGCTTCGGAGCTCGGTGATCTGACGCAATGTTCCCGATTCGAATTCCTGATACTGCTTTACTCCGGCTTCCAGCTGCGGTACAACCTTTAATTTGTTCGTCTGATAAGCAATAACATCGGCCCAAGCGCGCTTTACGCGGTTCTTATTTTGAATGATGCCGTTATAGATACCAATTACGATTCCCGCCGATATCAACACCAGAAAACCCAAACCACCCAAAACTACAAATGCTGTTTCCATTTTTTCTCCTCCTTTCTTCAAAAATTGCTGTCGTTGAACTTTTTGAGAGTGCCTACGAAATCAAGAAGCGTCCTGAGCTTCGACAAAACCAGTGCGGATTTGATCTCCTTTTCAAATTCATCCGGATCAGCGATGGAATGCTTGCGCTCAATATCCAATATGTCACTATCCGAAAAAGCAATGTTCAGCCTCCCTTCGCCGTTGATCTCTACATTTAGCCCGCTAAAATACTTATCCATTTCTATGAACGCCAGAACGACCGCCGGTTTAAGGAATTTACTTGCCGTCATTTGGTCCACGGCATATACGTAAAAAATTCCGTTGAATTCATCGGAAGCCGTCTGCCAACTCTCCGTGTAATCGCCATAGTTCCCGCCCCCGCCGCCCGACACTACCGCAATGCCTTTAACATAAGGGAAATCTGCCATAATGCCATAACGGTACAAAGTTTCCGTTCGCCTTTCTATTGTTACCGTCACATTGCCTTTTGAATCAGTGTGCGTGACAGGAACATAATAAACGCGGACGTATTGGAAAACATAGTAATCGTATGCCAGTTCGGTTTCCTTGCCATTATATTTTCCCCACACAAGCCTTTTAATATACCTATCCTCGTCTCCCCTGTTCCGGAATTCCCCGAACTGTTCGTGAAAGGTTTCGTACAGGCTTTCCCCGTTTTCTATTTTCTTATCAGTAAGTTCGTTGTCGAAAAAAACATCTTTCCGGAATATAGTGTCGCTGACATCCGCAATCTCTCCCGCACTTAATAACATCATGATGACCGGGATTATTAGTATTGCAGCCCAGAATATTCCCGCCACAAAAAGATATTCATCCGAATAAGAAAGAACCGTTTCCAGAAGCGCAGGCATCATCCACGCGGCGAAACCGCCGGCTGCGGATAAAACCAAAACTGCAAAAAAACATATGATCTTTGCCGTATTATCAAATTTTATTGGCCCGTTGCCGGCACGGAAGATTCTCAGTTTTTCAAAGACGCCGTCCAATTCATTTTCATTTTTTGCGGCTTCCGCAATTGCTCCGACCTCGGTAAGAAGCTGTTTCAATTGTTTATTATGACTCAACCCAATCTCCTTTCGCGACAGAATCTCTGCGGAATATAGCTTATAATATAAAAAGTGTCAAACAACAACAAAAAGCCCCGCAATTCGGGGATTTTTTAAAATTACTTTCCCTTGGCTTTCCTCGCGCCTTTTAGCATTTTAGTCCTTTTTTTGCCTTTGAATTTTTTGATTTCACCGGCAAGCTCGCTCTCCAATTTATCAATCGCCGCGTTGAGGTTTTCTCCATAGGCTTCCGCCCGAAGTAAAATCTTGCCCATCGACAAATTCACCTCCGACCTGAACACCTCTCCTTTTTTATGATGCTTAGTGGTTTTTTCTACCTCAATACTCAGATGAACCGCTTCATTGCCGTTAGGAAGCAATTTCTCCGCTGTGCGCACAAGCCTCCTGTCCACATATTCGCGGGTAGATTCAAGCAATTGAAAATTCGTGCCTTTTAGCGAAATTTGCATATATTTTTATAATCCTAAAAATCTTATCTCGGTTTCGAGCTCCACTCCGTGAATCTTGCGAACTTCCTCTTGAACCACGCTTATTAACTCACGGACGTCGCGCGCCGTGGCGCCTCCTGTATTTAAAATAAAGTTGGCGTGCTTATCCGAAACCGCCGCCCTTCCGACAGCTCGGCCCTTCAAACCGGCTTTATCTATCAAAAATGAGGCTGAAACTGTGGGCTCCGACGTTCCCGCCGGAGTAAACCTGCCTGCCGGCAAGGCAGGATTTTTAAAAATACATCCGGCACATTTAGAACCGATATCCTGTGCCTTCGTGCGTCTTTTTGAATATTCCAGAACTTTAGCGCGCGACTCATTAGGATTTGATGAATGAAGCGACAAAACCGCTCCCAAAATTATCCATTCAGGATGTTTTTTGAATATGGAATGGCGGTAGGCAAAGTTACAATCAGGATTGCTGGATGCTTCCGAAGGCGCATGATTTTCCAGACCTTGCGCAGCGCGACTGGCGCGAGCAGAGAGATTTTTCAGCAGAAAAATACGCGTGTCTGGAAAATCATGTGCCGAGGAAGAATCGAGCACCTCTACGCTTTCCACCACATCCTTCATTTCACCTCCGTAGCAGCCGGCGTTGCCGAAAACAGAGCCGCCAATTGACCCGGGCACGCCAATACCCCATTCAAAACCGCCAAATTTATTTTCAATAGTAAAATTCACCGCCCGAGCCATACTGACTCCTGCGCTGGCGAAAATTCGATTTTCGCCACTCCGGCCTTGCCCTGCAAGCGTCGGCACTACCTTAAGTTCCTGTAAATTCATTTTTATTACTAAACCGCGAAAACCTTCGTCGGATACTAAAAGATTTGACCCGGCACCCAAAATAAAATACGGCACTTTTTTTCCGCCAGCCCAATTGAGAGCTTCAATCAGTTCTTCTTTGGTATGTACCTCGCAAAAAAAATCGGCTAGGCCTCCGATCTTAAAAACCGTATATTGCGAAAGCGCGACATTTTCTTTGAAATTCAGCATTCAGAGGGCTTGGGAGGGTTATACTCCAATTCTATGTCCTTAGATGAGTGCCAGCTCTCAAGCCCTCAGAACGCTCAATCACATAATATAAATATAATACAAAACCCTGGTTTGCACCAAGGCTTTGTACAGACATAGATTGTACTAACCTAATTGCTTAGGTTAAGACACTCACAATTACATACTAGCAAACTAGTCTTTAAAAGTCAAGAACCCGCCGGCCGGCAAATGTGGATAACCAACTCCTTTCGTTTATAGTTTATAATAGTAAACACACATGAAAAAAGTCCTTTTCGTCATTACAAAATCAAATTGGGGCGGAGCTCAGCGTTATGTCTACGACCTGGCCGTCTCACTTCCAAAAGAAGATTTTGAAATATCCGTAGCTTTGGGAGGCCACGGGATCCTGGCAACCAAATTGAAAGAAGCCGGAGTGAGGGTTATTGGCATTCCCCACCTTGAGCGCGATATTAGCTTTGTTAAAGAACTGCTTTCTACGCTTTATCTCTGGAAAATACTCCGAAGCGAACGGCCACAAGTTATCCATTTAAACAGTTCGAAAATCGGCGGTTTAGGGGCGCTTGTCGCCTATACATTAAAGTTTTGGGACCTTTGGGACAGGAAAGGAACAAGCCGCGCGGCATGGAAGCCTAAAGTAATTTTCACCGTTCACGGATGGGCTTTCAATGAACGCCGCAATTTTATTTACCAGGGTATTATTTATTTTCTCCAGTGGCTGACCGCTTTTTTGTCCGATAACATTATCGTTATTTCAAGGCACGATTACAGGCAGGCAGTGGAAATGCCGCTGATCGAAAATGAAAAGTTCGTTCTTTTGCCTTTGGGAATAAAAATCCCCGACTTTCTCGCATCCGAAAATGCAAGAAAATTCCTTAAAATAGATTTGAAACTTAAATCGACGGTTGTGATAGGAACTGTCGCGGAATTTACGAAAAAAAAGGGCCTTGAATGTTGAATTGAGGGAGTCGAAAAATTAAAAGGGCTGGGCGAAAAACAACACTTCAAATTCGTGATAATCGGCGAGGGTGAAGATTTTGAAAAAATTAAAAACACGATAGCGGAAAAGAAATTGGGGGAGGAATTAGTTTTGACGGGATTCGTTCGGGACGCAGCAAAATATTTAAAAGCTTTTGACATTTTTATATTGCCGTCATTAAAAGAAGGACTCCCCTACGTCGTGCTTGAAGCCATGAACGCCGGCCTGCCGGTAGTCGCCTCGTCCGTAGGCGGGCTTACAGATCTGATAGATAATGAAAAGAACGGGATTTTGATCCCGCCTAAACGGGCCGATGAAATTGCCGAAACGCTAAACGAACTCATCCGCCGTCCGGCCGCGAGAAAAAAATACGGAGAACGCTCCCTCGCTCTCGTTTCCGAAAAATTCTCGTTCGATAAAATGCTTTCGGGGACTATTGACATATATAATAGAAGATGATAGGAATAAACCAGAAAGGATTGAATAAAAATGAACGGAAAAGTGGAAATTTTTATTATCGATTTAATCGCAGGAAGAGAAAACGAAAGGCTAATCCAAGAATTTGAAGACAAAATTAACAAGCACTTGGCAGAACAAGGTCGATTCGGTGCCGTTCCCCACGTAGCATGGCTACAAAGTTCCTCTCGTGGCTACACGACACTCACAGCTACTATAAAATATAATTGCTAGCAATTCAGCCCGTCTCAAAACATGAGCGGGTTTTTAGTTTTCTTTTGAAAAGATCAACTTTGAGCGCTATAGCATTGAAACTTGTAATTTTGAAAGAAGCGTTTTTTAAGCAATATTGTACAGTTTCTTGAGTTCGGCGATGCCCTGTTCAAAAGTAACTTGAGGCGCCCAGCCTAGAAGTTCGAGGGCCTTGGAATTATCCGCAAGAGTCTCGGATACTTCGCCCATGCGGGCCGGCGCAAATTCTGTAGGACCGCCTATCATCCCGGCGACTTCCAATACGCTGTTGTTTTTTCCCGTACCCAAATTAATTATCTCTCCTTTGCCGACTTTGTCGGAATTCATCGCCAAAATATTCCCCCGCGCGATATCCAGAACATGCGTGAAGTCTCTTCGCTGTTTTCCGTCCGGCACTATCGTCATTTTTTGGCCGTTTTGTCTTTGCTCAAGAAAAATGCCTATGACTGTTGCGTAAGGCCCGTCTTTCGCGGTGGTCTGCCTTGGACCGTAAACATTAAAATATCTTAAGCATACCGTTTCCAAACCGTAGAACATGGAAACCATCTGACAATATTGTTCTCCCACTCTTTTTTGTATCGCGTAAGGAATTATCGGCTCAGATGGCATATCTTCTTTCAATGGCATTGGATTGCGCTTTCCGTACGCGGAAGAAGAAGCCGAATAAACAACTCGTTTTACTTTCGCGTCGCGGGCGGCAAGCAGCACATTGAGCGTTCCGGTAATATTTATATCGTTTGTAAGCTTCGGCTGTTCTATAGAATACTGCATGCGCGGCTGGGCGGCCGTATGAAAAACTCCGTGCGCCCCTGCAAAAATTGGTCCGATCTTTTCGGCTTCGCGGATATCCATCTCATGAAAAACCGCCTTTGAATTTATGCGCTCGCGCTTTCCCGTAAGTAAATTATCGATGATATGGACTTCGTGACCGTCAGCAAGAAGCGTGTCGGTAATATGAGAGCCGATGAATCCGGCGCCGCCCGTAACAATATATTTTTTCTTATCCAATTTTCTTTTTTTTGCCTATTAATTTTTTTAGCGTTTCATCGTGCGAGCTTACGATCTTTGTTGAAAGTCCCTGGGTTTTGAGCAGATATTCATTATAATCCCTGATGGACCTCAGAAATCCAATTCCTTTTATAATCAGGCCTTTCAGGTCTTTGTCTTTCTTTTTATTGAGGCCTTTGGCCGTTTTCTCGGCGAATTTTATGAAAGCATTCAGATCTTTGGGAAAACAATATCCTCCAAAACCCCTGTAATTGCCGTGGTTAACGTTCATCCAGGCATCTCCTATTCTCCTGTCATGGGCGACCATTTTTCTCACATTCTCGTAATTCACCGGCATCCTAATGCCTTCGCGCTTGTGAGCCACCTCGAGCGCGCGCGAGAAGTCCGACAAAATATTTCCATAAGTAACTTTCATCGCGCCGAAAACATTGCTTGCGTATTTGCCCATTTCCGCCTCGGAACTGTTCATGCGCACGAAATCATAAGTGCCGAGAGTCCCGGGCGAAGAAAAATATGCGACGGGAAGCAAATTGAGCACCGTACTCGCGAATTCCGCGCTTTTGGCCGTATGCCCGACTATCTGCCTGTCCGGATGGATAAAATCTTCCCATGCCCGCGATTCAGTAAGAAATTCGGGATTGAAAAGCATAGGTGATTTATATTTCTTTTGCAGCCGCGCAACGGTCCCGGGCTCGATGGTAGATTTAATTATTAATATTTTATCAGACGCGTGATATTTGCCGATGATCTCTTCCACAATGCCAGTATCACATGAACCGTCTTTCGCCGGAGGCGTCGGGACGCATACAAAAATTATCTGGGCGGCAGCAACATCATCCTGAAAGCCTTTTTTGGTGTCCGCGTCAAAACAAAAAAGATCTTTCCCTCTTTTGAAACCCTGCTCCAAAAAATAACGGAGGGCTTCTTTACCCACCATCCCCACTCCGACTATCCCGATTTTAGGGTTTTGTTGCATTATTAGTTGCGCCTCTTAGTTGTTGTATGTATTGCTCTCCCTGCGCCCTGAATTCCGGATTTTGCGCTATCGCTTCCTGTAAAACGACGATGGCATTGTTTACTCTTCCAACCTGGACGTAGGCCGAGGCCAAATTGGTTGCTATTTGAACATCTTTCGGATTTCTCTTGAATAATTCCTCATAAAGCGCCACAACTTGGTCGAAACGCTTCCTCCCTGCGTATGCGCTGGCCCAACGCTTTAGTTGATCATCGTTCGGAGTCTGCCCGTCTTTAACCATTTTAGCAACCTCATCCTGTGCCAACTGATCTTTCCCGGACGCAATCGCGATAAGTATCAAATTGGTCGCGGCATCGGGATATCCGGGAGAAAGCTCTGATACCTTTCGTATCGCTTCTATTGCTTTGTCGGAATTTCCTTCCCGGTAATATACTTCGGCAAGCTGAAGCAATACCTGCTGTTTTCTTGGCGAATAAAAAAGAGCTTTTTCAATGGAGGCGCGCGCATTAGCTACGTCGCCTATAGAATTATAAACTATCGCCAAAAATAAATGGTAACGCGTATCCGTGGGAGACTGGGCTATTTGTTTTTTGAATTCCGATATTGCAGTTTCGACAATGCTGGTTTTTACTTCGTCCGGAATATCATCTCTCGAAATTATTTGCGTGGCAAGCTGCGCAAGCTGCTCCCTTGCCTCCCGAGTACCGATTGCGCCATATGAAATGGCTTTTTTGAAATGCTCCAAAGATTCGCTTATTTTCCCTCCGGAGGCGGCAACCAATGCGCCCATCATTGCGCGGTTCTCCAAATATGCTTTCACATTCACGACATAAAAAGAAAATATAAAAATAATGACGGCAAGAACCGGTACGACATTGGCCCAAAGTCCCGGCAACGGTCTTGGCGCGTTTTTTGCCGGAACCTTATTTGGCGCCGAAGTTTCAACCGAAGTATGAATATAGGCAAGTACGCTAAAAAATAATATGTAGCTTATAAGCTGATCGAAAACGAAAAGATTTTGGAAAAAATAAGCCGCAAGAAGCCCAAGAAATACCGCTCTCTCCACTGCTACGTCTTTTCTCTTCCAAAGCATCCATGCCGCGGAACCATATGCCCCAAGATACGCCAAAAGTCCCAGAATTCCGCCGGCGATCAGCCAGTCAAAAAAAACATTATGCGCGCGGTCAAACCACGGCTCCTGCGTGTATAACCTCGGATCATAATATTTATTAAATACCAAATTGAAATTTTCCAGCCCCCAGCCGAGTATCGGTTGCTCTTTGAAGCCCTCATAAGCCATATTCCAAATAATGAACCTTGACTGCTGGCCGGCATCTTTAAGAGAGATGTCGCGAAAACGAACAAGTACGAAATTATTTTTTACGAAGGCGGTGTCAGAAAGCAGATAATATCCTCCCGCCAAAGCAAGTACGCCCATAACTATCCCGGCGGCGGCAAACCGGTATTTTTTTTCATTCGATGAAAGCCAGAAAAGTACGCCGAAAACGAGAAGTCCTCCCATCAATCCGAGTATCGCGCCACGCGTAGCGGTGTTATAAAGCAGCACCGCATGGAGAACAAAAACCGCGCCATAAATAATTTTCCATCCGGTTGCAGGCGTCTTCAAGTAGTAATAAAGCAACAGGAATAAATGAAAAAGCAGATAAACCGCCAAATACGTCGCGTTGCCCAAAGACGCGTCAATGCGATCGCCTCCTTGATGGATGGGCAGTTTTCCCAAAAGCTGAAGCACCGCATAAGACCCGACTATTAAGCTCACTACGAAAGAGACATGAAAAAACCACCACCAATCAAGCTTGGTTTTGAAAACGCTGATCAGCATCAGGAAAAAAAGGAAAAGATGCATATGTCCGACCAGGCCCTCCATCCTTTCAAAATTAGACCACATGCTTCTATTCGCATCTACGGAAAATACCGTGGACAAGATCAGCACGGCCAGCATCGAAATCACAAAAATAAATATCCAGGATCTTTTCGGACGGTATGACGAATCGCGCGCAAGCAAAAAAGCCCAAAGCAGAAAAAGAATTTCAACCAGCGCGCGGAATAAAAAATTTTTGCCGGTGATGAACGGAAAAAAAAGATTATTGGCGACAACAAGTGGCAAAAATAACGTCGCCATGAGACCCCATTTAATGATCCCTGCCAAATACGAATTTCGTTGCATATAATGTGCATTTTAGCTTTAATATGAGTTATATACAATATGCCCCGTCATGGCTATAAAAAACTCGTTATTTTTCTCGGCGACGTAGCGATCTTATACACAAGCCTTTTTGCCGCGCTATTTATCCGGGGAAGCGGTCTGGCGGCCGATTGGGAAGCGCACCTTATGCCGTTTTTTTGGGTCCATATCGTCTGGATATTGATATTCTACAGCGCGGGAATGTACGACTGGGAGCATTTTCCGCCTACGCGCCGATATTATACGCTGCAATTGACCGGAAAAACGATGCTGCTTTGCCTGTTTTTCGCGATGTTTCTTTTTTATCTTATTCCTTCATTCTCCATCACGCCGAAAACAAATCTGTTCATGGACGCCGGGTTTGCGACAATATTGCTCTCCGTCTGGAGAAATATTTTTGTAAAAAGCATTTCCAGAAAGACAAAAATTAAGGTGCTGTTTTTCGGCAAATCACTGGAAACAGAAAATTTTGCCGCATACCTGGGAGAAAAGGCGGCACTGGGATACAAAGTTGAGCTTATAGCGGATCATGTTGATTTCGACCATAATAATATAAAAAACTTCATAAGAAAAAATAATATTGACCTGGTGGTCGTCTCGAAAGATATTTCACAGCATAAGGAACTTTTAAGAATGTTTTACGAAGTTCTCCCGTTGGGCGTGACTATCAGCAATTTTCCGAAATTCTACGAATCGATAACCGGGAAAATTCCCGTCTCGCTCATCAATGAAACCTGGTTCCTGGAAAACCTGGCCGAACTCGATAACAAGCCTTACGAGGCGGCGAAAAGATTATTGGATGTCGCCGCGGCAACGGCTCTTGCCATACCTGCGCTTATTTTGTTTCCGCTTATAGCATTTCTGATAAAGATCGACTCGGCCGGTCCGATATTTTTTTATCAAAAAAGAGTCGGCAAAAACGGAAAAATCTTTGATTTCGCAAAGTTTCGTTCAATGAAGGAAGGGTCGGAGACGATAAGCGGAATAAAAGAAGAAGGTCCGGATATCCGTAAAACAAGGGTCGGAACTATTTTGAGAAAAACTTATCTGGATGAGTTGCCTCAAATAATAAACATATTCAAAGGAGATATGTCGTTGGTCGGTCCGCGGCCGGAACGCCCCGAGTTCGTCGAAATTTTGCTGGAGCACGTGCCATTTTACGAAACGCGGCTATTGGTGCGCCCCGGCATTACCGGCTGGGCGCAAATAAGAATGCAAAACGACGCCTCGGTGGAGGACGCCCCTGAAAAGCTCCAATACGACCTGTATTACGTCAAAAACCGCTCATTTTTAATGGACCTCGGCATCATGCTAAAAACCGCCGCGCTGTTGGTAAGAAGAGAAGGGCGGTAAATCAACAAGTTGAACAACCTCATCGCTTTCCTCGCGACTGAAACAGTCCTCGGGGATGCTGCTACATAACCCGCTCTGAGGTTGCTCAGCTTGTTGATTTTTAAAAAAAAGAAACTAAGAGGCTTTTTGCGGGTTTCGCTAGCAAGAGCGTCGGACGCTCTGAGCGAGCAGCAGCGAGGCGAGGAAAGCAAAAAAGTTGCTCGGTTTCGAAAAAATAAAAACCCACGAGAAATTTTTCTCATGGGTTAGATTTTTTACTTCACTAAACTTTCCAAAGCGTCGGCCATCTTGCGGACGGCTGAACCTTTTTCCTGGGATTTGGGATAAACTTCCGCCTGGCGCTTTTTAAGGTCGTTGATCTGCTCAAAAGAATTTGTGTAAATATCCAGTTTATCTTTTAAATTCCCGCAATTCGCCTCAACCGCTACTCCCAGCTCGACCGGCTCCCATTTTTCCGTGTTAGATTCGGAAAACACCCTCCTTCGGCCAAGTTTCGTTGAAAGCGCTACCACCGGAATACGCTGGTGCGCAGCTTCTACGACAACGGAACAATTCCAGGCGACAACAACATCTGTTCCCGGCAAAACGTCGGCAGCCCTGACTCCCGCGTCCAAAAATTCGATTGGCACAGGCGAAAATGTTTTAAGATCCTCGTAAACGCTGAGCGGCGTTTTATCTCCCGAATGAAAATAAATAAATATGCGGATTTTTCTTTCCAGGCCGGAAACCGCCTCGACAAGTAAACCCCAATTTAAGAGATTGATCGCCGGGATCTTTAGGCCCGGAGCCAAAACCAAAATTTCATCATCGGCGATGTTGTATTTAGCGCGAACTTCCTCGCGGGTAAATTTCGGGAAAGCGTAATCTTCCCACATCGGGTTGCCGGTAACAATAGACTTCAAATTTGGATTTGTCAAAACGGTTTTTGCCGCATTTGCCTCCTCTTTATTTATCGCGAAGAAAAAATCTGCGACACGGCGCGCCGGACCAAACCAGGAATCTTCTCCGGCACGCTCATGGCAATGATAAGTATCACCGTAAAATCCAAAAGGGATACCAACCGTTGTTGCTTCATCGAAAGCCGCAATTTCCGGTTCTGCCAGTTTTGCCGAAGAAGACATGCCGACAACGACGACGCTCGCTTCCCTCACGGCCTGACGCACATCTGCAATTGAAACCGGGAACACATTCCCTTTTCCGACAAGCGTCTTTGCGGCATGCCCACGCCTTTTTAATTCCGCTTCCAAAAGCCGAAAAGCGGTGGAAGGCGCGATATCCTGCGCAACTAAAAATACATTCATCTGAACCTCTGTATATTTCAAGTAACCAAATCCCGATCCCCGGGACGGGAGCTGAAAATTCAGCAGCTAAAATTCCGACTCTACCCTATCAAATCCTTGACAATCCGTCAAGGTTTCGTTGATATTTTTACCAATTTGCTAAAGTTGCCGGAAATATTTTGAAAGATTAAAAAACTCATTAAAATCTCACGAATACCAGTTACAAAGTAAAATGGGTTTAATTTTATTTTAATTTAAGGAGGTAGAAGTTTGTATATGGATGAAAAAAACAAAGCAGTAAGGATATATACTGAGTTGCCGGAAACGGCCGATGCCGAGCTGGTGACTGATTGTTTGAATAATTGTTTAGAGATCAAAATGAATCCGCAGGAATTACACAACGTTCTGCAGGAATTCGGAATACTCGGATTCGCCGTTCCTGCGGTGAGCGATGCAGGAAACATGATAAAAAGCTTTCTCACGAACGCAAATCTCTCAAAATGGGATTTGCAAAACGGTCTCCCTGAATTTTACGCTAATTCGTTAAGAAACGGCGCAGAAATTTTCGTTAAATTCGGAGAAAACTTAAACGAGGACATAATCGCTATTCGCGGCATGCCATCCGCCAAGGAAACGGCGATTTTCGCCTATAAGGCTTTGGGTTTTTCCAAGACAATGATGAATAGCAATGAAAAAGAAATAAATAGATGGAACAGAAGCAAGCTTAGACAAAACTTCGGCAAATATTTGAAACATTTGAGCATATAAAAATCAAAGCCCGTGGCTTACGTCCGGGCTTTTTTTTATTGCTTAGCCAATACTTTTTTTATCAGTTCCGCGATGCGATGACCGGATTGACCGTCCATCAAAACAACTTGTTCACGGCGCAAACGCTCTCTCCCTGCGGCATCTAGTTTGGGATTGTCCAGATAATCATTTATCGCCGAGATCATGTGATTCATGCTCCCCACCAGTTTCACTCCTCCCGACGCCTCTATCGCCTTATAATGGTCGTGATCCGGGAGCATTACCATCACGCTGTGTTCGGGCGGCGTTGCGGGATCCGCGTCAAAACGCACATTGATGACCGGCTTATCAAAAACAGACGCGTCGACTGACAAAGTCGAAACCGTATTTATCACAACATCGCTGTATTTCAAAGAATGGATTAAAAGATCAACATCGTCTTTAGTCCACTCAAAATCTTCCGATGGCGTCTGCAAATTGTAAACTTCAAAAGTTTTGACACAGGGCTCGGTAAGCGTAATGTGAGGACTTTTTTTGAGCAAGCCGTTTTTTATCGCAGGCGTTCCCGGGCGGTATCTTACGAGAAGATGCGTATTTTTTGGAAGCCTTCCGTCGTCGATCGCCGTCGCCAGTTCATTTATCATAACAACGGCGGAGCCGGTATAGCGGTCAAAAAACGGCGCGCAGAGAATTATTTTTTTTGAATAGTCGATACCGTGTTTTTTTAAAAATTCTTCTCTGGTTAACGGGGGTTTTTTAAAATAAATATCAAACTGCGGCGGACCGGCCATAAAAATATTCTTTTCCGTCATCCCCACATATTTCACCGCTTCCCTCACCATCTGCGGCGTATAGACAATCAATTTGTCGGGCAAAACCTGCACAAAACCCTTGGAAGTAAGATTGTCCCAGGATCTGGCCATGGCAACGACATAAAAATTCAGTCTTTTTGCCGCCCTCAAAAATATCCTGTCGGGCCCGAATACGACATCCGGGATTATCACCAGATCGGGCTTATATTTATTTAAAAGATCAACAACTCCCTGGTTTAACGGAACTAATTTTTTATCCAAAAAACGCACCGTTCCTCTGGAGACCGGCAAAGGTCCCAGTATCCTGTTGGCGGCCCGCGTCAAAATAAATTTAAAATAATTTCCATAGCGGTGGTAATAAAGTTTTTGTTTCCCGCGGACAGTGCTTGTCGGCAGCAAATTAAACGCAACCCGGTTTAAAATTCTTCCTATTTCCGGCTCCGACCTTATATCCAAAGGTTCAAAGATGACATTTTTTTCTTTGTGTTCCCCGCGGTAAAAATCTATTTTTGCCGAAGGAGCAACGACAACTATCTTTACGCCGGGATCGGCAACAAGTTCGCGGTAAATATCGGTATAAAAAATACTCCGGGCCCGCATCCCGTGATATATCGGCATGAGGATAGTTTTCTTAGACGAAGCTTGATTCTCCCAACGGCTCATATTTTTTGATATCTTTTTTTGCTTTCTTCCCTATCACCAAATTATAATGTTCCGAAGGCAAAGCGCCAAGCTCTATCGCATATTGATAAGGGCGCATGGCATAAATCATAGATGAGGTTATTATCATACCTGCCGGAATATCCTGCCCGGCCATTAGCCCCTTCCTCATTACCGGGCGAAACTTAGCTTCATCGTCCAACAAAGATTTTTTTCCGTTTCCCAACGCTTTCTTTATAAAGTCTTTTGATAAATAATCTTTACGGACCTTTTCATTGGCTGTTATTGCTTTAATGCCTACGGTCAATTCCCTGAGTTCCTCCGGCGTCATAGACACTTTATGATCCGAGCCCCACAAACCGCGGGAAAAAGAAAAATGCTTCTCGATTATTTTGGCGCCGAGCGCCACTGCGCCCAAAGCGGCTTCCACTCCGATGGAGTGGTCTGAAAATCCGGTCGGCAATCCGTATCTTTCTTTCAAAAAATTTATTGTCCCGAAATTCAATTCCTCCGCAGGACACGGATATTTTGAAACACAATGAAGCAAAGCAACTTTATCATTTTTTTCTTTTATAAAATTTACCGCCGTATCAAGTTCTTCCACTGTGCTCATTCCGGAAGAGATTATTATCGGTTTCCCGGAAAGCCTCATGTGGTCAAGCATCGGAAAATCTAAAATGTCGGAAGAGCCGACTTTCCAAAGATCAACGCTCACCTTATCCAGAATATGCGCCGCTCCGCGCGACATCGGCGTTGAAAAAAATATTATTCCGAGCTTATCGCAATATTCTTTGAGCGGCCTCCAAAATTTATCCACCGGAGTCGCGTTCTGATTGCGGGTGACCCAGGCATACCTCTCACCCTTAAAATGAGGGGCAACTATCTGCACGTTCAGCTGTTCGTCCTCAACATTGTGCGTCTGGAATTTTACTGCGTCCGCGCCCGCAATATGCGCGGCTTTTACTAATTTCTTGGCATTTTCCAGATATTCTTCAATCGGCCGTTCTTCCTCAGTCTGGATGAAGTTCTTCCCCAGCTCCGCGATAACAAAAACGCCTTTATTCAGATTGTCCCAGATTTGCTTTGAATTCATATAAACTTAGAACAAAAATCCTCGGCAAATAGTTTCGCGCAATATGCGTTTCCGTCAAGAGTGCCCCATCGCGCAATAATTTCATCGCAAAGTTTTTTTGAGTTGGCTTTGAGAGAGGGTGCTTTGGCCAAAATTTCTTTCAACGGCTGACCGCGGTACACAACGCCTATCCCAAGTTTTTCAACAGCTAAATTATTAAAATAAAGTTCAGGATCGTCTTTGGGGTCGAATTTTGGAACAACCAAGGGCGTGCCCGAGATCATAGATATCCAGACCGAAGACCAGCCGGCGCGCGCAAATTGTAAAACCGTATTTTTTTTCTGTTTTATATGCGGCAATGCCCACGCGCTCCCGGCCACGGCTTCTGTATCATTACTATAACGATTTAAACCCAAAGTTTTGGCGTCCGAATACAATCTTTCCAAACCGGGAATACCGGTGATCGTAACGAAAATTCCTTTATTCATATTTGTGCTATGTGGCTTCGGCGGCGGCGCGATGGGAGGCGTTAAAATTTCGGTTTTATATCTTGGATGTCTGCTCTCCAAATAATCAAAAGTTGCCGGGTAAGCGATCGCGTGTATTTTATACTGCGACTCAACCCAATTGGCGGCTTCTATGCCTTTCTCCAAAAGCTCCTGCCGAACGTCGATATCTTTGACCCCTTTCGCGCGCTCTAAGATCTCCGCAACATAAGCGAATGAAGTAAAATATGCCGGGGCAACGCCGTAAGCTATCCTCGGAGAGCGCGCCAACTCGACTGAAATATTGTTTCCGTAAGTTTTTTTTAAATGTTCGTGAGCTTCTTTTGACGCTTTCCTATAATCTCTACCCCATATCGCTAATGATTGTTCGTAGCTGCCGTAAACCCCGTTAGAAGCTCGGCTTCTAACAGGGTAAAAAATACTTCCCAAAATTTTCCCGAGCTTCTCATCAAGAATTATCTCGTTTTTAAATTGACCTGCCGCCAAGTGCCCGAATTCTTCCGCCATGACTTTTTTTTGTTTTTCTCCGTAGATCAACGGGACGATAATCCCGAGCCTTTTTTTGCCGCGACTCTCAAGTTCGTCATTAAAAGCAAGGGCCAAATGTATCATTCTCTGATAAGGACCCGTACCATACGCGAAATTCGTGACTATATATTTTTTATCCATGTATAAAATTAAACCCTATGTTTCTTAAAATATCCCGCAACTAATCCCGCGATAAATTCCTGCGTCGTGGCCATCGCCTCATAAGTCGTGCCGCCTATGTGTGGCAAAATTATTAAATTATTATTTTTCTTCGCGTATTCCGCCTCCGCGTTTTTTTTCATGTGCCGGGCATCGTCCTTTTCGTCATATAATACGTCTACCGCCGCGCCCGCTATGCGTTTTTGCTTCAAAGCGCTAAGCATGGCTCCTTTTTCAACCAGTTCCGCGCGGGCAGTATTAATAAAATACGCGCCCGGTTTCATCATTTGAAAATGTTTCTTTCGGATAAGATTTGCGGTTTTTTTCGTAAGAAGCACGTGCGCGGATACAATATCCGATCTTTTAAAAAGAGCGTCCATGCTTGTTTTCTCCGCTCCGCTTTTTTTTATAATATTCGCCGGCACATAAGGGTCGGAGACCAAAACTTTCATTCCGAAAGCCTTCGCGTACCGAGCTACTATCCGCCCAAGACGTCCAAAACCCAGGATACCGATGGCCTTGCCCGCAAGTTCATGTCCCGCCCAGCGATTTGTGCGCCACCGCCCCTGCCTGACATCATCGAATGCCCAGGGAATATTGCGGAGAAGCGCTATGATCAATCCCCAAGTTTCTTCGGCAGTCGAAGGAATCTTTTTTAAAAAAGCGGTTTCTCCGCGCAAAGATATAACTTTGATCCCCCGTTTTTCCGCGTACGACATATCAATGTGGTTCAGTCCGGTAGTGGAAGTCGCGATGACTTTCAGATCCGGCATCTTGTCCATCAACTTCTTATCAACCGCGAGCATCAGGCGCACTACCAGAATTTCCGATATGCTCAGTAATTTTTCCCGGTTTTTTTTGGAACTTCCAAACCAAAAATTCACCGGGCCCAATTTCCGGTAAATTTCAACAGCCTCCGGTGAATAATCCGGCTCCGCAATTAGAGTCATGATTTTTCCTGCGCGCGGCATTATACTGCTTTGCCGGTCTCAAAAAAATCTAATATGCGTTTCGCGGCAAAGGCGACGACAATATTCACGGCTTCCGGACAAAAACCGCCGATGTGCGGAGAAATGATGACGTTTTCATGGCTCCTGGCGTATTGCCAAATCGGGTTTTGTTTTATTTCCGGCTCCCCCGCAAGCACGTCAACCGCCAGCGCCGAAATCCTCCCGGAATCTAAAGCTGAAACCAAAGCATTTTCATCCGTCAATTCGCCCCTTGAAGTATTGATAAAAATAGCGCCCGGTTTAATGATATTGATCAAATCTTTACTTAGCATGCCTTTTGCTTCCGGAACGTAATTTACGTGAAGCGAAACAAAATCGGAATTTTTCAAAAGCTCTTCGAGCGATACCGATTTTACATAATCAGGATATTCCTTGATGAACGGGTCGTGCGCCAAAATTTTCATATCAAACGCGTTTGCATACCTTGCCATCCAGGAGCCAAGCCTGCCGAAACCGATCACGCCTAAAGTTTTCCCTTTCAGCATGATACCGGGGAAATCTACCCTGTTCCAACCGCCGCTTTCGGTGTGTTTCAATGCGCCATGCATCCGGCGGGCCGATGCAAGCAAAAGCGTCCAGGAATGCTCGGCAGCGGCCGTAATGCCGCTCAAAACTTCTTTTTGGCCTTTAAGCGTCAATAGCGGAATATTTTTTTCTTTAAGCGCTTCTGAGGCAATATGGTCTGCGCCGGTGGTCGCCGTCGTTATTATTTTTAGATTAACCGCTTTTTTAATTGTCTCGGCGGAAATCCTTACTTTCATGGACGCATCCAAAAAAGCCGAGCATTTTTCAAATTTAGGCAACAAATCTTCCGGGTCCGACTCCGCCCGCATGACAATAAATTTGTCCCCCAATATCTTCTCGGCGGCCGCCATATTTTCCATGGGTCCGGTGTATAAAACTATTTTCATAATTTTTCCTGTTTAAAAATTTCCTCAGTCGCGCTCCAATCGCCTGGCGTGTCTATATTTGTACTGAATTTTTCATCCATAACGTATGCGCGCACGTCGTCTCCGTAAAGAGATGGGCGGTTATCAAATAAATTTGCGGTTTTTATCAAAAAAATCGAACCGTTTTTGGCGTAAGTCGTACTAAGATCCTGCCTCCTTTTGATTATATCGCGGAACGGCCCGCCAGTAAAAATTTTTAGCGCGTTTCCTTCTCCTAAAACAAACTGCCATTGCGGATTATAATGGCCCGGCACCGGAGATACGCGCACAACGGAATCCGAACGGTACTTTAGCATCAAATCAACAGATTCTTTTATATGCTCGGGCCGGCGAAGAGGCGAAGTCGGCTGAAGGATCATCACATAATCCGGTTCGTATTTTTCGTTTTCTTTTAACCACCTTACCGCATGCTGTATCACGGACAAATGCGGAGTATTATCCCCGGCAAGTTCCGCCGGCCGGATAAAAGGCGCATCGCAGCCGAATTTTTTTGCGACACCGGCAATTTCCTTGTCGTCCGTGGATAATATTAATTTATCAAAAACGCCTGACGTAATAGCCGCCTCTATCGTATAAGCAATTAAAGGCTTCCCAAAAAAAGGCTTTATATTTTTGCCGGGAATGCCTTTTGAACCGCCGCGAGCCGTTATTACTCCTAAAACTTTTTCGCTCATAGTCATTGAACTCTACGCAAATAATTAAGTCACATGTTCCGTTTTTCCGCCAGATGAGCTGCGGCGCGCAACCTCAATTACTTTTAACACATTGATGCCGTCAGGTACTCCGCATTTTATTTTTTTATCTCCATTCAAAACCGACAAAAAATCTTTCGCTAAATCCATGAACATCGTATTTCTATTGAGGCCGTTCTCAAAACTCCACTCCAGCGACCCTTTATCTCCTATTATTAAAATATCTTTCTTAACCGGCCGCCCGTAGAGATCCAAATGAATGCTTGCCCGAAGCCCGCTTTCATAAAAAGCGATTAATTCAACATTGTCATCGGTATCTATTTCAAGATCGCTTATTTTCCCGATAGAAGCAAAAACTTCGCGCGGCATCCCGAAAAACCAGATCATCAGGTCGAGCCAATGCGATTCATCCAAAAGCGCTCCTCCTCCGAGATCTTTGCTTGCCATAAAAAAATCTTGGTACTTTTCCCACGGATGCCAATCAGCCAAATGCGCGCTCATAAAAAATTGCGCAAATAACGGCTTGCCGACAGCGCCGCCTAAAATTTTTTCACGGAGAGCAATTAGCGACGGCCACCAACGATAAGTGTAGCCCAAAAGAACCGGCGCGGAACTGTTTTTCATAGCTTGCTCTAATTTTTCCGCCTCAACTAAAGTTTTCGCAAGCGGCTTTTCCATTAAAATAGGCAAATTATTTTTCAAGAGTTCCAGTGCCTGGTCAACATGAAATTTAGGCGGCGCGGAAATTACAACACCGTCAAAATAAGCGGCATTTTTCATCGCCTCATCGACCGACAAATAAGAAAATTTCAGCTCCGCTTCTTTTTTTGCTTCTTCCAACCTGTCGGCGCGGGGATCCATTGCCGAAACTTCGCAGCCCAGTGCGGCGAAATTGCGCAACTGACGCCTGCCGACCGAGCCGGCACCCAATGACAAAATTTTCTTCTTTCCGAAGTTCATCTTAATTTATTGGCCATTGCTTCGTAACGCGCCTGATCGAAATGAAACTCCAAAAATAGCGGCTTCTTTTCTTTTTTCCAGTTTGAAACGGCCTCCAGAAGCGTTTGTTCGCTTTCAACCAACTGCGCATCGCATCCGATCGCTTCCGCGGCCCGCCACCAGCTTCCGTTTTTTATATCAAAACCATTCGCATTCAATCCTTTCGGACGACCAACCATTCCCACAGAACCGTAACCGCCATCCGACATAAATACAAAAATAATCGGGAGTTTATTCTCGATGGCGACTTTAATTTCCGGAAAATAATCGCGCACTCCTCCGTCGCCGGCAAAACAAACCGTTTCTTTTTTTGAAGACATGGCAAAACCTATTGCCGTCGGTATCGCCGTACCCATAAAACGGCCGTTTGATGATCCCAGAAAGTTTTCCGGTTCCTTTGCTTTCCAAACCGTCTCGCCTACGGTGCAAAAAAGACCCGTGTCCAAAACTGCGGCGCTTTCCGGTAAGGCTTTTTGGACAGCTCGAAAGACATTCGCCGGCATCCATTCTGCGAAAAACAGCTCTTTTTCCAGATTTTCGCGAAAAGCTACGATCAAATCCGAACCCCAGGTTTTTTTTGAAATTAAAGATCTCAACTCCAAAATTATTTTTCCCAGTTCAATTTCTTCGGCAATAAAATTTATTTTCGGATTGAATCCTCCGGTAAAGCTCTCGACCAGATCTATGTTTATATGCGGCGCGGCATATTGAGAGGCCGCGACTACCTCGGTATTCCTCAACCCGACCGAAAGAACGAGATCAGCTTTTGCAATCAAAACTTTTTCCGGAGAAAGTTCTTTTATTTCGCCTGTAATTATGCCTCCGGCCGAAGCATGATTCTCATTTATCGCACCTTTGGCTGCTGCGGTGGTTACAACAGGAATGCTGAAAGAAGACCAATCTATTTTTGGCAGTCTTCGCAGAACCATAGATCCCAGAACCAAAACCGGATTTTTTGAATTTTTTATTGCTTCTGAAATTTCTCCGATAATTTTTTTATCGGATAGGTTTTTTTTATATAAAATATTTGTTTTAACATCGGTCTCGCCGGGCTCGGTGAGATCGAGATGCGCCGGACCGGGAATTTCGTCTTCAGCAATGCTTATCAATTTTTTCAAAGCTTCGCCGGAGGCACCAAGCCGCGCATAAACCTTGACCACCGAAGAAATTGCCGATTCATGGTTGAGGCGCTTATGCATCTTGTGCGGAGGCGCCGAGGGCGAATATGATTCGCTGATGGTTAATGCCGGCCTGTTTTCATAAAAGTTGGAAACGATCCCGGGAAATGCGTTGGCAAATCCGGGACCTTTTATCGTGACCGCGACTGCCTTTGTCTTGCCTCCGCGCGAACAGGCTCCGGCCATCAGAACAGCGGCCGCTTCGTGCGCAACGGGGTAATACGTAACGCCTAAATTTTCTAATGCTGTAATAAGCTCCAGGCTCGATCCACTTCCAACAATGCCGAAAGCCCGCTCTACTCCGGCATCTTTCAGATCTTTTGCCAATTTATCGGTAAATGCACTCATTGCATTTTATTTTTCTTGATCATAAATTCCGCGAATTCCCAATCGAATGGAGAATCAATATCGAAAACTTCGCCTTCAAGAAATATAGGCAAAATATTTTCTCCGCACATGGAATTTTTTTGCATAATGGTTTCGTAACGGGCAACATCTACTTGGCCATAATGATTATAAACTTTCGGCAGGCGCTGGCGCGGCAAATTAAAAGTTTCTTTCTCGCCCGGGATGGTAAGCGCCGCTTTTAAAAATCCATCCGCGCCTATAGAAAACATTTTGTATGGGGTCACCGGAGGCATGCCGACGGTCCAGACAGAATCCGCTTCCGGATTCCCGGCAAGCATTTCGATGCCCTTATCAATATGCTCGGTCTTTCTGAAAGGATGCGTCGGGCGGAGATGCACAATAAAATCAGGCTTCCAATTTTCATTATCTTCAAGCCACTTGATCGCGTGTACGAATACCGGAAAATCCTGCGTGAAATCCTCCGCCAATTCCTTCGGACGGACGAACGGCGTTTCTGCTCCGTATTTTCTGCCCACTTCGCCGATCTCGGCGTCATCAGTGGACAAAATTACCCGGTCGATATATTTCGATGCTTTTGCTTTTTCTATCGTATGCGCAATGAGCGGTTTACCGCCCAAATCCTTAATATTTTTTTTAGGAATGGACTTTGACCCTCCGCGCGCGAGTATCAAACCCAAAATTTTTAAATTGCCGTATGCCATATGCCTTAAGCTATAATCTCCTATACTGCACGCCTTTAATTTTGGATACTTCTTCTTTATTAAACAGCCCCCAAGAATCAAAAAGCAGGACCGGGCGCTCGGACAAAGAAAGTAATTGCCTGATGTTGAGTGCCTCGAAATCCGGGTGGTTGGTTCCGACAAAAACGACGTCGGCCTTTGCAAAGCCGGCCTTGAGGTCTTTTACATACCTCATGTTGTGCGCCAAAACGTTTTCTTTGGATACGGCCGGATCGAACCCGAAAATATTATTATAATTTTCCTGCTGGAGTTTTTTTATTATTTTTATAGCGGTAGAACCTCTTACGTCAGAAGTAACCGGTTTGCCTTTAAATGCGACTCCCAATGCCAATATTTTTGGATTCTTTTTGGAAGTTGAGCTCTTTAAAAAAGATGAGACTGAATCCGCAACGTGTTCCACCATCATGTCGCTGACGCGCCTCGCGTGCTTGATGAGCTGAGGTTCATAGCCCTTGGCCCGCGCGGACTCCATAAAAATATAAGGATCTTTTTCCAGACAATATCCTCCGACACCGGGAGAGGGCAACGGCACGCTCGACCGTTCGTATCCGTAATTCGCGGCCTCTATGACGCGTTTCGCGTCAATCCCCCATTTTCCGGCAATCAAAGAAACTTCATTGGCAAATCCGAATGTCACGTCGCGGTAAGTATTATTGATAAGCTTCACCATTTCCGCCTCCTCCAAAGTATCCACCAAAACCGTCGACTTGGTCATAAAACCGAAAATGCTTGCCGCATGATCCGCGCTTTGATGGTTTATGCCTCCGATAATTTGCGGGAGCTGGCGCAGTTCAAGAAGCGCCTTTCCTTCAACGGTGCGCTCGGGCGCAAAAGCAATGAAAAAATCCTCCCCTGCTTTAAGTCCCGAATGTTCCTCCAGGAGAGGCGCCACGAAATTGCGGGTCGTACCCACGGGAACGGTCGAGCGCAAGATCACAGAATCGCCTCGTTTTAATAGTTTTCCCAAATTCCGGGACGCGTCTCCCAAATATTTCAAATCGGGCTTATTATTTTTATCCAACGGAGTCCCGACCGCGATAAAATAGACTTCGCAATTATTTTCACGGTTAAAATTATCAACCACCATGAATTTCTTTCCCAAATGGTCTTTTAAAAGTGCAGGAAGTCCCAGCTCAAAGAACGGCGCCTTACCGCTCCTAATAAGGCCTGTCACGCTCTTATTCTTGTCCGTACCCCTGACGGTAAATCCGAAATCGGAGAGGGTGAGCCCCAAAGTAAGTCCGACGAATCCCAGACCGACAACGCCGACATGTTTAAAGCGTACATCGCTTTGCTGCCACAAATCGTAAAAAGAAAGCAGATCTAAAACTTTCCGGTTTTTGTCGACTACGATTATCTTATCCAGCCTGTCTTTGTGCCAATTTTCTTTTTTTATTTTTTCTACTACCAAAGACAATATTTCCATATTGCTCTTCGGGCCCTCAACCAAAAAAGGCTTTTTATTCATGGCGCCGGATATCGGCGCGTCCAGCTTCATTCCTCCGGACAACGCCCTTCTTATGTCCCCGTCGGTCGCAATGCCCAGAAGTTTTTGCTCTTTATCAACGATCAAAACTATTCCGGCGGGCAAATGTGATTGGCCCGGCTTATTTCGGGCAATTTTTGCAAGAGCGCCACGCAGAGTTTCTTTCGGCTCCAGAACTAATGATGAAAATTTATGATTCACCCCGCTAGAAAATTTTATGGCGTCTTTTTTTAACTTTTCAGTATTATCTAACATAAAAAAGCATGCGTATCATTAACTTTTGTAAATTTTCTTACGGGGTTCATAGAATTTTTTTTGCGTATATAAAGGAACTTTACCCAAGATTTCAACTATTTTTTTGCTTGTATCAGATTTATAGTAGATCATCGAAGGCTTGTAAGCGCCATGCCTCAGCTGACGGAGAATGCCTTTTTCAATTTCGGAAGCGTCGGATTTCACGTCAAGAACATTCGGACCCTTAAGCCTTCCCTGCTGCCTGGACCCGATATTAACTACCGGTACTCCCAAATACGAACATTCTTTTATCCCCGCGGAAGAATTGCCTATCAACGCTTTCGCGTTCCGGAGGAGGCCGATAAAATCTTCCGGCAAAAGGTCTGTCACAAAGTGGATCTTATTATTTTTTATTTTTCCGTTCTCCCTGTATACCCTTATTGCTTTTGCGATGTCTCCCGTACCTGCATCGTTGTTCGGCCAAAACCAAACCGCCGGCATATTCAGCCTATCAATAATTTCCAATAACATCTCCGCAGTTTTCCGGTTGTGATTTTCGGTCGTAACCGGATGATACATGACCGTCAGATAATCCTTATCCAAATCTATGCTCCGGCCGACGCCGATCTTGTTTACCGCGCTTCCGTTAAAAGATCTTGGAAGCGCAGCAACAAACTCAACATCCGTGGAACCGACATTGAAAATATATTTAGGGTCTTCGCCCATTTTAATTACCCGGCGCCTTGCGTCCTCGTTCGTTACAAAATGAATGTGCGCCAACTTGGTTATCGCGTGTCTTACGCTTTCATCGATCGTACCAGTAGAATCTCCTCCTTCAATATGCGCGATAGTTTTATTTAAATAAGCCGCAACCATGGCAATGGATAATTGCTCGAACCTGTCGCCCCGTATCAGAACAATGTCAGGATTTAATTTATGCAGGGTGTTCGTGAATTCCAAAGCAACCAGGCTTGCAGTTTTGGCCATTGCGACGTGCCCGCCTCCGTCTATCAAATTATACAATGCGTCCCTAACCTGAAAACCGTCCGAAAGCAGTGCGCTGGCGAACATTTCTCCGTACCTTTCGGAAAGCACGGAGCCTCCGGCAACTACCTGCAGATCAAAATGCTTATTTGTTTTTAACATAGTCAAAAGCCGCTTCTGCCTTGCATAGTGAACGCGGCTGGTGATCGGGAAACATATTTTTCTGGGCGGTAAAATTGCTTTTTTCATGACCACTTTAAAACGATTTAATCTTATATATAGTAACTGAAGGGCCTAGTTCGCTTATGCCAAACAAGCCTAACGGATTAGCAAAAAATTCATTGTAGTAGTGAGGATAGAGATCCGGCGAAGCACCAAAAGATTTTAACACCTTGCTTTTTTTAATAATAGCATCGGATTGTAAAAATCTTATGTCATCGCTGCGCGCCGCCAAATATTCATAATTATTATTCATAATATATTCGTCAGGATTATTATAAAAAACGGATTCGCTGTCAACATAATCAAGGTTAAGGGCATGGAATATCGGAACCCCGCGGCGCAATTCATCGGAATACGGATCTAGTGCGTCGAATTTGTTTATGGCGTCCGGATCCAAATTTCTTTTTTCCAGCACAGCCGCTTTCGTAGTAAGAAGCCTTGTATCGCCGGCCACAATAATTTTTGCGCCCGCCGGCACATTTTTGGCGATCCAATCTCTGGCCATTATCCTGGAGTCTCCAATGTAGGTCAAATAGCTAAAACGCAGCGCGACGGCCAGCGGCATGACAAGCAAAATTACCGCAACAGTCCTAAAGCTAATATTTTTGAAATAGGCCCAAGCCGTCGCAAACCCGTAACCGGAGAAAACGGCAAGCAGGCACAAAAGCGGCAAAACGAACCTGTGAAGATTCCAGTAAACCAGGTAAAATGCCGCGCTGTATGCGAATATAAAAAGAATAGCCGTCCAAAATAATTTTCTTCCGGAAAAAAACGCCGCAACCAGCCCAAAAACGGCAAAAAGCATGAGTACGGGTTCGGTTACAAACGCAAGCTTAAGAAATGAAACCGGACTTGCAAATACTCCAAGCAAAGTTTTTTCCGCGCCTCCGCTGCTCCGAAAAAAATTATACGATGCCGGATAAAGAACTACGGGGATCGCGGCCAATAATAAAAACAACGGAAAAAGCTTGTAAAAAAATCTTTCTTTCAGCAGCCCGGCAACGCCGTGCCGCTCATAGAACAGATACCACAAAAGAATTAAGACTCCGATCAATCCGGTAATCGGAGTTACGCCCATTCCGATCCCCGCGGTAAGCACGGATAAAAAATAGCGCTTTTTAAACGACCAGTCCGGGCGTGTCAGAAAAAATAATCCGAGTAAAAATAAAAAGGATGCCGGAAGCCAATGCCGCGCAACCATGGAAAGACTCATATGGAGCAGGCTGGTGGCCAAAAAAAAACTTGCCAAAACCGCCGCCTTTTTATTTTGAAAAATATTTAAAGTGATCTTGTACACCAGCCAGATCGAAACGGCCGCCAAAACAATATTTATGGATCTAGCCGCAATAAAAAACGGCGAGAGGTTGGCGGCAATATAATTTTGAAATTCCGCGATCGGCAAGCCTGACGTCAGAAATTTCAGTCCGGCTATCAGCAAAAACGGAAAAATATAAAGATAGGCAATATAGGGAGGATAGTAAAGAATGTGCTGAAATTCCGCGCTATGCAGTCCCGGCAAAAGAGTTTTCAGCTGGATCATTTTGAGAGAAGCAAAAGGCAGGGCAGATTCATCCGCCACTAAAGACGTAAGCGGAAGACCGTAATTGATGCCGGCGACCCGCAAAACAAAAGCAAAAAAAATAATAAGAAAAATTCCGTACTTATCAAAAAATAAGATTAAATCGGTTTTTGAACGCGGCATTATAAATCAAATTGTACAGCTACGCCCGGAGAATATCAATTATGAATTTGCCGATGCGCTTGCCCGAACCGCCGTCGGTGAACTTGCATTGCTCCGCGGTTAATTTCTCCCTTCCGGCGGCGTCCAGTTGTGGATTTTCCAAATAGCGCCTTGTCCACCCGGTCAATTCTTCCCGGTTATTTACCAGCCTGATCCCGCCGCTGCTGAGGGCTTTTTCGTAGTGCTCCATTTTATAAAGACGCGTTGCCGTTTTAATTGCCTCATCGCGCTTTATCTCAAAATTAATGTTAATGACGGGTTTATGAAAAATTGCGGCTTCGATGCTCAAACTTGTGGCATAAGAGATCAGCAAAGACGCGTGGTAAAGAGTATCTTTCAAGTGCCCGATTTCCTGAAAATCCATATCCCAGTCACTGCCTCTTTTTTGTCTTTTAAAACGCTTGCCCGGACAATCATAGGTCAGAAACGGGCGTTTTTTAAGTTCGTCCGTATCCACAAAATCTTTAGGGTTGAACCTCACCAGCAATTCCGCGTCTTTCCCCATCTTGCCTTCCTTGCAAAGGCCCCACAAAAGTTCTGCGATCTCCAGATCAGAGCCACTGAAATTGGTGCCAAGCGGCGCAAATACTATCAATTTTTTTCCGGGGTCAATGCCGATCTTTTTGAAAAAATCTTCGCGTGAAGAAATCCCTCCGTTAAAATAAAAATCGTATTGCGGAATGCCTCCCACAAAAATACGGGCAAATTCGGCATCGTGATATTTTATTAGCTCGCTTTTAATAGTATCGTTACAAACCACGAACTCGTCGGGAAATAGGCGCATAACGCAGCGCATTGTTGTTTTATCCCAGGAGTTGATAAAGCCGATCGTTTTAATGCCGCGGCGCTTGGCTTCCCTTAATAAATTTATTTCCGGCTCTTCGAACAAATGAGCCAGAAACACCAGGTCCGGATTATATTTATCGTATACCGCTTCGTACAACGAATTGCTTACAAACCGAAAATCCAGGAACCGTACCGCTTTTCTTACCGCGGGGCGCGCGGCCAGAAAATTCAGCAAACTCATGGACAAATAAGAAAAATGATTTTTTTTAGTTTCGTAAACAAGCCTTCTTTGCAGCGTTGTAGATTGGGTGCGCAAAAGCACAAATTTCAGCCACGCGAAAAATCTGTCCAGTCCGCTTCCCATAGAACGGGAATACGGGACAACCTCGTAAACCAGATTTGGGCCGTAAAATTCTTTTTTATATTTTTCAACTCTCTCGGTATTTTTCATCAGCAAAACAACTTTGATCTCCGGATCGGAAAGCAAAGTGCGCAAAATATCCGTACGAAGTATATTCTTTGCCTCTACACCCTCGAAAGCCGTAATAAAAACCGTTTTCATTATAATTTAAACTTTCACCGCTTTAAACAAGTAACCGTGCGGCAAGTCCCGATCCTGATGAACTTTTTGCAAAAACGGGCTGAGAACCCGGAATGAAATTCTTATCAGTTTCCACAGTGCTCTCAAAAAAAATGATCTGTTTTTATTGATTGCGCTTGTAAAATATTTTGCAGTCAAGCCAAATAATAAGTCATGCCCCATCAAAACAGGCCTTATATCGGGCGATGGAAAACCAGCTTTGCCGAAAATATATTGAAGATTTACGTCCGTATATCTGAAAAAATCGTAAGGCCTTTGGTGCACCGGAATTAAAAAAGGCACGCTCCCCAAGATAACGCCATTTTTCTTAAGTATTCTGAAACATTCGTCCAGAAGTTTTTTTGGTTCCGGTACATGCTCCAAAACATTGGAAAGCAAAATAATATCCAAAGATTCATCGCGAAAAGGAAGGCCGGCGGAGAAATCACAAACCACATCTATGCCCGGATATGGATAAAAATCAATATTGCAGGATTGAAACTTCTCAGTAATTTCCGTAAAATCCCCCTGCCCGGCACC
>CAZXFC010000009.1:0-28397 GCA_964640425.1 uncultured Candidatus Saccharibacteria bacterium
TATATAGACAGCGAACCCGAGCGAAAAAATTATCGATAAAAATTGCGGCGCCAAAGTAATGAGCACGTTCCCTACCAGGTTTGTAAGCCAGCTGGACGCGCGGGATATCCTGTTGAAAACATCTCCCATTTTGTTCGTTTTGTGAAAAGACATCGGGAGCTCCAAAAGTTTTCCGTGACCAAACGTCAAATATTCGCTTTCGAGCTCGCCTTCTAGCCTGTCCGAGAGAAGCGAAAAGCGCGCCTCAACCGCGCTGCCAATAACCCTTATGACGACCCAAAAGCCGATAAAATAAAAAACCGCCGGCAATTTAATTGTATCGACAATGCGCCCCGCAATGTAAGGGATGGCCGCATTGGAAAGCGCCGAGAAAAGCCCGAGCAAAGACAAGATAAAAATCGCCCCTTTGTGAGGCTTTAAGTATTTGACTACGATGCGCCAGCCTTCTATTAAATTTTCTTTCTTTAACTTACCCATGGCATAATTATGCCATGGAAAAACTATTTCAGCAAATCTGAAAAATATTTTTCCAGTTCTTCAAGTTTGTGGCGCTCCTGTTTTCCGGTATCGCGGTCGCGGACGGTGACGGTACTATCTTCCAAAGTTTGGAAATCCACTGTAACGCACCACGGCGTGCCGATCTCGTCCTGCCTCCGGTATCGCTTGCCGATATTGCCGTTGTCGTCGAACGCCACTTGTGGAACTGCTTTTTTTAGCACGGAATAAATTTCACGCGCTTTCGCAACCAAATCGGGTTTATTTTTTAAAAGCGGGAAAACGGCGATTTTAACCGGCGCTAATTTAGGCATAAGTTTCAAATATATTCTTGCTTCGCCGTTCATTTCGTCTTCCGTGTATGCTTCTGACAAGACAAATAAAACCGCGCGGTCCACTCCTCCGGAGCACTCAATATCCCACGGAATGAACCTTTCTTTTGTTTCGTCGTCATAATACGAAAGGTCCTGGCCGGAATATTCGCTGTGCCTTTTCAAGTCCCAGTCTCCGCGGTGGTGTATTCCCCACGCCTCTTTCCAGCCCGCAAAAGGAGTATTGTATTCGATATCCCAAGCGTCCTTTGCATAATGCGCGCGCTCATCCGGCGCGTGCTGGCGGAGTCGCAAATTTTCTTTTTTGAAACCCAACCCATAATACCAATCAAGCGCGAACTTTTTCCAGTATTCGAAAAATTCCATGCCGGTTTTCTCGTCCGGCTTTATATAATATTGAAGCTCCATTTGTTCAAACTCTCTTTGCCTAAAAAGAAAATCTCGCGGAGTAATTTCATTGCGGAACGCTTTGCCTATCTGGCCGATGCCAAAAGGCAATTTGGGATGCATTGAATCCAGAATATTCTTGAAATTTACATGCACGCCTTGGGTTATCTCGCCTCGGAGGTATGCTCCGGCCGCGCTTGCCTCGGAGGCTCCCAACTTAGTCTCGACAAGCAAATTAAAAACTTTCGGCTCCGACCATTCATTTTTTTTGTCTTTATGCGTATTTTCATGATCGGCTATGGCATCCCGTTGGTCCGCGCGCACTCTCTCATGGCAAATCTTGCATTCAACCAAAGGGTCGGTGAAAAGCTCGGTATGCCCGGAAGCTTCCCAAACCCGCTTAGGCATCAAAATAGCCGCGCTCATGCCATAAACGTCATCGCGCTCCGCAATGAATTTATTCCAAAAATATTGCTTGATGTTATGCCGAAGCTCAACGCCCAGCGGGCCATAATCGTAAATGCCGGCAAATCCTCCGTAAATTTCGGAACCGGGAAAAACAAACCCGCGCCTCTTCGCAAGGCTTACTATCTTATCAAGCTTGTTTTCTTCATTGGCCATTTGCATTATCCTAGCATTATTTTTTGATAAAAAGGGAAGATTATGGCGCGACTCTTTTTTGCTGGTATGTGGCTTTGGGATCATCCTGTATGTCAGTGGTCTTTTTGGGAGCGACAGAATTGAGTATGGCGTCGGTAAACGAATCTTTTCCCGTTACTTTTGACTCGCCTATTATCATCGGCGAACTTCCCACCTGGTTCTCCCCGGGTACGAGTCCGATCTGGAAGGAAATCTGCGTGGCTGGAGTCAAAAAACCTGTACCCGCCGAAACCCTGCCCAATTTCCACAAGAGCTCTCCGGTATCCCTATCGTATGTCAAATCGGAATTCGGCGGAACAAATATATTTTTAAAATTCATATATGGAGGCAGGGAAGAAGTTACCGCAACGTTATCCACGTCGTTCACCATGTTCGCAAGCGACCAGGTAATGGTGTACGTGGTTTCCGATCCGACCCTGGGCGGCATGAGGCCGCTGTTCGGGATTGGTGTATCGTAATACATTGCGCGCGCAGAGAGCTGGAGTTTTGAAGAAACAGGGATTTCCATCTTTGTCGAACCTCCCGTGTCCACTCCTTCATATCCCGCTATGGTGCTCGCGCTCTTGAACGCCGGAGCCAGAATGATCACGGGATGCGCATCGGCAGGCAAAAGCGGTAAACCGCTTTTTGTTTTCATAGTAAATTGAACTTTCCCGGAGGCGCCGGGCTGAATGGTCTTGAAATCGGAATTACTCGAGGCATTCCAGACAATACTTTTAGTCTCGTCCCTGAAAAAACCGTTTTCTATCCGGAGAGCGCGCATATCCACCGGCAAACTATCAAGCCTCATTTCCATTATCGCGTCGTTTATCGTGACAGGAAGATTATTTTTCCAACTAATCGCAACAACGAATGAATCTCCCGGAAATGTGATATAAGTTTTTTGGCCTTTCGCCGTCATGGAAAGAGCGAGAAATGGAGAATGTAAAACAATGGACGCGGCGGTGGAATCATACGCCGATATGGTCACTTTATCAGGAAGCATCACCCCCAAAGACGCTTTGAAATTTTGAGGCTCAAGCTCCGAACCGGTAACTTTTCCCCTTACTTTTATAACGCCGTCCTGGGAAGTTTTCAAAATTCCGATATGCCAATTGAGCGTTTTTAGAGCGCCTGATTTTTTACTGTTGTCCGTTTGCGGCGGCGGATTTGCGGAAGCATATTGAAAGCCTTCCGGCATCGCAAGTTCTACCGATAAATTATCAATGTCTTTGTCGGATTGGGAGTTATAGCGTATCTCAAATTCCATATCCTGACCGATACGAAGATTCTCCGGAATAACAAGCGCAATAGCCACCGGTGAGCGGACGACATTAAAAGTAAATTCGCCGTTCTTGCCGAACGTAGCCGAAGAACCTTTTGGGCGGTATTGCAAGACGGCGGTAGCTTGCTTTGAATTTCCACGAGCGCCAAAAACATATGCGTTGAAAGTGCGCGTAACCGATTCTCCGGGATTAATAGTACCGAAATTCTCCCGATCCCTGAAAACACCCTCGAGTTTCTGCCCCAGAAGAGGAGTTGCCCCTGCCGGATAATTAAATACCAAAACAGCCTCCTCTATTGCCACCTTGTTCTCGTTTGTTACGCGCACCTGCCAAGTTATGCGGTCGCCGCTCCTGATCTCTTTGTCGCCGATTACCTCCACTTTCACCGCCTGAATATTTAAAAAAGCGTTAAATCCGTAAAATTGGAAAAATACAAATATGCCCGCGCCGAATACCGCCAAAAAAACACCAAGCCATACAAGAGCTCTTTTGCGTTTCAACCAATCAAGTTGCGGCTTCGAATCTTTTTGCCAGGCAACCCGCTTGTCTTCCCTGTCGCGGGCAAGATCCGGCGGAATTTTACGCTCGCTAAAATCTTCCCCTTCCCGGTAAAGTCTTTTTCGCAATTCATCAAGGTCTGCCATGAATTATATTATAGCATAATTCCCTAACTCTCCTTAACTGAATATTATGTCCGCCAAATCGCGACGTACGCCGTTAATCGCCGCACCCCCGTCATCGGGTCTTTTCGGATAAACCCGGTTTGAAAGTATCGCGAGAGCAATTTCTTTTTTAATATTGATCATAACCATGCATCCTGTAAATCCGCTTTTCCCGATAATTTCCTTAAAAAACCTGCCCATTCGCATAGGATCACTCATTTCCCAACCTAATCCGGCGCAGGCTCCTATGTCGGCCAATTGATTGGTTTCTGATTCTTTAATTATACCTTCCGACAAATATCTGATCTCGCCCCTTACTCCTCCGCCAAGGATCATTTCCTGGAATTTCAGCAAGTCGGGAACGGTCGAAAATAAACCCGCTATCCCGGAAATATATTTTTTATTCAATATGAATGTGCTTTCGTCATGAATAACTCCCTGTAATAATCCGCCCCGCCATTCATCTATTTCAGTCGGAACAATTTCTTCTTTATTAAAGTTTTCGGGATGAAATGTTGTCCGGCTCATTTTTAACGGCTCGAAAAAGTATTCATCCGCATATTCGTCAAGTTTTTTTCCGGTTACTTTTTCTATAATAAGTCCGAAGAAAAAAGCTGTTGAATTAGTATATAAAAATCTTGAACCTACGGTTTTTTTGAGGCGCGCTTTTGTAATAATATCCATAATTTCACCGGCAGTACTATTCTTCAAAGAAGACATTGCCGGAACATCCAAATCGAGCGTATAAGTAAGCAGATGTTTTATTGTAACTTCTTTCTTATCCTCAAAATTCCCGAATTCCGGAACAAATTTTACAAGCCTGTCTTCTAAATTAAGATCGCCGCGATCTATTAAAGATAATAAGGAAAAGGAAGCCGGAATAGTTTTAGTTATTGAAGCGATATCAAACATGCTATTTTCTTTTACGGCCCGTGAGCCTGCCTCATATGTAAAATTGCCATGTGCGATTATTTTCTGCTCTCCGTTTTTTCTGACCCACCCGACAGCACATCCCGGAAAAACTTTTTCGGCGATAGCCTTTTGGACTCTTTTAACAACTAAATCTTCCATTTTTTTATTTTAATTGCGGCCAAAGTTTGATTATTTTTTCGGCGTGCTCGGGCGGAAGCTCGTCGCCGTAGCCTTCGTGCCCGAAAAGTTCGCGCAAAAATTTTATGGCGTTCTCCTGGCTCGGATCGGGTTTTTTAAAAAAATTAAGAGCCATGCCAAAAAGCTCTTCGTCTTTGGAGCCGTGCAATATCAGCATGTCTAAAACTTGAAGTACCCTTCCTGCGATTGAAAGCAGATCCGCGTTCAAAAACCAGTCGTCCAGTCTCGCCAATATTTCGGCATCTGTCAGTGTCGGCAGCCTTTCACCGTTTTTTACAAATGAAAACCTGATATGGTTCAGCATGTCGAGATGCAAATTCAGTTTTGACGCGGTTTTCCTTGCGCCCTTTGCCAAAATATCTATCTTCCCAAAATCTTTTGAAAGTATGCGTACCAAAAAATCCGCTTCCGCAAACGGCATCTTTTTCATCACCAGTCCTTCAGATTTATAATAGGAAGAAGACACAATTAAGCTTTGTTCCAATCGTTTGAAGAAATTCCTGCTTGGCGCAGGATTTCAGAAAGCAAGTGCCTAGAAACATCTCCTTCGTGCGGATTGGGAATATGAACCTTTAAGCCCGCTTTTGCCATAAACAAATGCCGGCCTCCGGAATAAGGGCCGTCAAATCCAAGATTCCTGAATTTTTGAACAAGCTTTCTCCAAGATATATTTTTAGGCATGCTTTACGAGTTCTCTCCGGTCAATCTTAATCTGAAAACCGGGCACACTTTCATGAGAACTTACTTTTAGCAAAAGCCAGTCTTCAAGAACTTCGCGAAGCTTTTCCCTGCATTCTTCCAATGATTTTGCGCTCGCCCAAACACCTCGTAGGCCGGAAATCTCGCCAAAATAAACCCCGTTTTTAAGGATTTTATATTGCGCGTTTTTTAATTTTTTGCTTATATATTCACTTAGCATGTTTCAATGTTAGCATATTTCACGATAAAAGCAACATGAAGACAATTTAATATCTTTCGCTATATCATTTAAAGCTATTTGGCACTTTCTTCTGCAATTTGTATGCATTCCCATGGCTCAACATGCCCAAGTACGAAGCTTTGGTTTCCTCTTTTTGATTTCGTTCTAATTTTCTGAACATTCTCCACTTTGTCGAAGTTCTCAAAACTCGGTGATTTGGAAAATGAACCCAGCCAAGAAAATCAACGCCCGAAGCAAGCGTTTTGATAAAAACTTTACCGGGATACAGCAAGAGCTTTAATCTTATCTCTAAATAAAAATCAAAGTGACAAAATATCAAAAAATCAAGAAAAACAAAGATACAAAAATATTTAAGATTTTAACTTGCGGAGGCGGAAAACAAACTCGCTGCCGGGACCCCAACGATCGTCGGGCCTCGCCAAATCGTCGCTGAGCCACAAGCCAACGCCGGCGAGCACCAGGCGGAACACACTCGGATCACCATTGCGGTCGGAAATTTGCTTCATTGCAATTAAAAACCATTCCCCTAAAGGCTGGTCTGTGTATTTGAGGCGATAATGCGGACCGACTTCGGATGGGCAGAGCTCCAAGCCAAGCGCTTGTGCCCGCTCGTATATTTCTTCTGTTGTGGCGCCTCTCGCAAAGCCTAAGTCTTTGACTGTGAGACGGATAAGTTCTATTTTTTCCGGTTTTTTGAAGGTTTGAAATTCCTTGCTATTCATCATATATTCTGTGCTTTCGTAAATTTTCATTTTGGCTTTTATTTCATCTTTTAGCTCTTTTGCCGATTCGCCTCCGATCTCCATGCTGTCTCTACTGATTTTTCCTTCAGGGAATGAGGTGTAAACGTGTTCAATGTTGTATTTTTGGATAAGGCCTAAGATGCCGGGCTCAAGCTGGCCGACATATGCTTTGGTGTTTTCGTTTATTTGGCTCGGTACGTGAGCAATCTCGTCTCTCTCGCACTCAAAAATGACAAGCATATCCTCCTCGGGATTTCTTCCTTGGCGAAGCTCGGCAATGCGCGGATCTTTCCGATATCCAAAGCCTTCGATTGGAAAGTTGATTTCATAGAGGAATGTAAGGTCGTCTTTGGTTAAGGGTTCGCTTTTCTTGGTTTTGTTTTCAGCTTCTGTTAATTGCCGCATATCCTTTGATTTCTTTTTGTATGCGTCGCCGACAGGCCCAAATTCTTTGAGTTTTTCTTCAAGTACGGGTGCCATGTACGGATCTAGGTTCTGCTTGTAAGCGATGCCTCGCGGATCTTCCGCTATTCTTTCCTGCCCTTCCATGCGAATGGCAAGCCGCGGCATGATAGGCCGGCCATCGTCGTCCAAAGAATAATAGACATAAAAATCTCCTCCTTCCAGCTGGGTTTTTGCGGTATTTTCTCCTGCTGTGCACCAGCCGGTGCCTCTTCCGCGGATGGTCTCAACCAATTTGCTGGAATCCGAACCCTGGCCGTATTTGACCCATTTGCCATCGGTTATCGGAAGAAGATGTTTTGGGATAGGGCTCATAAATTCGTTGCCCCAGGCATAGAGTTTTACAAAGTCTTCCTTTTTCAATAACTCAATCAACTCTTTCCGGGCATCCGGCTGTATGTCGTAACCGAACTCGGGGTTTTGCCCTTTTAATTTTTTCATAAGGGCGTCAATTACATAGTTAAGAGCTTCTTGATTGAGATCCGGAAATGGGCTGACTGTGCCCTTGGAGCGTTTTGGAAATTCTATTTTTTCCTCTTTTGACCCGTCGGGTTTTTCAGTTTCTGTTTTTACAAGTTCCTTCAAATTTAGAATATTCCTGAAAACCCAATATTTGATCTCTTTCGGCATGTAATTGGAATCGGGGAGGGCAAAATAGTCGAGCCACTGCTCGAGCGAAGCCCTTTGGTCGGCAAGCACCACTTCTGCGTGTTTTTGTCTTACTTCCTGTTTTTGATTTGGTGTTGCACGTCCCCAATCGCCTCCTTCTCCGCGCTTCCTCGCCTCTTCTTCCTGTACTTTCCAGTAGCTTTCCGGAATTTCTTCAAATTTGGTAATGTATTTTTCGAGAATTTTATATTTTAGAAGCTCAAATCCTCCTTTGTCTCCTTTTTCTTTCCCAAAACCCATCGAATTTTCGAAAATCGATTCCAGTCGGTCAAGATAGGCCTCTATCCGCTCTTCTTTCCCGGCCGGGCCTTTTTCTCCTTCTCTTATTTTCTTTTGCACGGCTCGTTCTACCGGTTTGGAGCCGGCTAGGTCGGGGTATTTTTCTTTATGGAAGCGGGGGTTTTCCGTGGATTTAAATATATCTTGATTTTTTCATATTTTCAACATGATTATGATAGAATCTAAGCATCATGAATAATGGTTATTTATCCAAACCTCAAAAACCCAACGACGCAGGCGTAGTGCTGATACACGAGTTTTGGGGTGTAAACGGGCAAATAAAAAAAACCGCCGACAGACTCGCCTCTCTTGGTTTTACCGTGCTCGCGGTTGATCTTTATCAGGGAAAAATTGCCAAAAACGAAGACGATGCAAAAAAAATGAAAGATAGCGTAACCGATGAGCACGCAATGGAACAGGTCCGCAGGGCCATTCTGGAATTGGAAAAATACGGGGATTCCGAAAAAAAAATCGCCGTGTGGGGATTTTGCTTCGGAGGCTCCGTCGCATTTAAGGCGGCTTCATCGGATATCGGAGCCGGAGCATATGTAATATATTATGGAAGCCGGATATCCGAGCAAAAAGATCTGCTCGCAAACATACAAAAGCCTATTTTGGGAATTTTCGGCGGTCAGGATAAAAGCATTCCGGCCACCAAAGTCGAGGTAATGAAAAATAATCTGAATTTGTTGGGAAAAATCAATGAGGTCTATATATATACGGGCGCGGGCCACGCCTTTTTCAATGAAGAGCGGCCAGCATACCACGCCGAAGCCGCCGCGGACGCATGGGATAAAACCATTACCTTTCTCAGGCGACACCTCTTGACAAAATAGATATAAACACATACAATTTTTAATATTGCACAAAAAAGATGCGTATGTTAGAGTATCCTCAATCATTGCGGGAAGGAGGTGATTGAAATGAAGCAAAAAATGTTCTTTGTCACAATGCTGTTTGCCGGCCTATTGATGATGAATAACGCTAATGCTCAGGGGATCTTGGGTACCAAGCATAACCTATCAACGAGCGGCACGAGCACTATTCACACAACCAATGGCACGGCTGAAGTTTGCGTTTTCTGCCATACGCCGCACGGAGCGGATACGGATGTAGCGGCTCCATTATGGAACCGAGCTCAAACAGGATCGACGTATTCTATGTACAATAGCCCGACACTGGACGCGAGCACCGGTACGGCGCCAACGGGAACTTCGCTGGCCTGCCTTTCATGCCACGATGGAACAGTCGCGTTTGACGCGATTAGAAATCTTCCCGGTTCCGGCGGATATAATCCGGCCGCGCCTTCGGCCGGCTGGGTATTCTCTGGCGGAAGCAATATGATGCCCGCAACAGGCATCGCGAATCTGGGTACGGACCTGCGAAACGACCATCCGATTTCCATGATTTACGCGGATGGAAAGAGTCCAAGCTCGTCGAGCGCAAACCAGTCCGCCGGTTTCAGGGCGCCTGTTACCATGTGCGCCAAAAAGTGCGTTGGCGCGGGAATCTCGGATTGTAACGATGTAAATGCGCTTCCACTGTCGAGCGCGACGATTGGCGGTCCTGCGGATTACGTGCAGTGCACGTCGTGTCATGACCCGCACAGGTCGGATACTCCGACCTTTCTGCGAAAATCAAATGCGGGTTCGGCGCTGTGCCTCACCTGCCACGTAAAAGACGGGTAAAACCGACGGAGAAGCAACCGCTTCTCTGTTTTTTATTTTTTTAATAAAATTTTCACTTCCGGAGACTCCGAAATGTTAACAGACTTCAAATTCGTCTCCTTCATTATTTCTTTTTCATATTTTTTTGCCGCCTCAAAAATTTCTTTCGGAAGCGCGAAAGCCGCATCAACTTTATTTTTCGGCGTAAGCCCCGCCGTCTTTCTCGCCGCCTGAACTTCGCGGACAAGATCGCGGAGTACCCCTTCTTCGCGAAGATCCGGAGTTATATTGGTATCTAATCGGACTTCGTCTTTCAAAGAATTATCAAAAATAATATTTTTTATATTAACTTCCTCTTTAATCAATCCTAGAAATTCTTTGTTGCCGCCGAAATCCAATTTTTTATTTTTTATTTCGAGTTTTGCCAGTGGCTGCCTCACTTTTATTCCGGCTTTTTGGCGCGCTTCCAGCCCAAGACCGACAATACGGCGGACTTCGGTCATGTAATCCAAAATTTGGCCGCACTCCTCAACACCCGGTGTTTTCGCAGATTTAACACCGGGTGTTTTCCCGCGCGGCCGAGCCCAATCTTCCAAATGCACAGAATTTTTTTTGCCTAATTCCATCCAAATTTTCTCGGCAATGAAAGGCGCAAAGGGCGCAAGCAATTTTGAAATTTCTCCCAGTAAATACGCTGAAACCGCGGCAGTTTCTTTTGCCCGCCCCGCCGAATCAAGGCGGGTTCCCGTCGAATTTTCTTTCATAATATCGCGAATGCGTCTAATGTACCAGCGCGAAACATCTTCCACCGTAAAATTTTCCAAATCGCGCGCAGCGCCGACAATGTCATATGCTTCCAATTTTTTGGTTATCTCCGATTGCACAGCCGCAAGTCTCGCCAATACCCATTGGTTGATAAGAAGTTTTGCTTTAGGCGTCCCGGACGCCGCTTGGCGTCCGGGACGCCAAGTTCCATACATCTTATAAAATTGCAGAACATTCCAAAGGATCATGAAAAACCGGCGTGAGGCGTCTTTGACGTCGGACTCGTCGAAAAGTTTCTGGTCCCATGGCTGGTTTATTGTAAAAAAATACCAGCGCACGGAGTCTGCCCCGTATTTTTCGATAAGCCCCATAGGCTCAACTATGTTCCCCAAAGATTTGGACATTTTTTTGCCATTCTTGTCCAAAACATGCCCAAGCACGATGACATTTTTGTAAGGAGCGCCCTTGCCAAGAAGAGTGGAAACCGCCAAAAGCGTTTAGAACCATCCCCTAGTCTGGTCGATGGCTTCTACTATGTAGTCAGCGGGAAAACCCGGCGTTTGGGCCGCGAACGGCATAGCGCCGGAATCAAACCACACGTCGCAAACTTCAGGAACGCGCTTCATGTCTCCGCCGCAGGAACATTTCAGGGTTATCGAATCGATATACGGCTTATGCAGATCCAAAATAAAATTTTCGCCTCTTGGCAGCCTGGGAATTTCCAAAGCGTTCCACTCGCCAGTTTTCATAAAATCACGCCTGCCTCCTTCTTTAGCCGCCACGGATTCCTCATAATTTTTTCCCCAGGAAGCGGACCAGAGCATCCACAAAGTATATTCATGGCTTATGATGAGAATTGTTTTCCCGTCGTATTTCGATTCTATTTCCGAGACGGCGCTGAACGCCCGCTCTTTTAAACCGTTTAGGCTCTCCCCTTCCGGGGGAGCTTTTTCGAATTTTTCAAATTCGTCCTTGAAAAACTTATGGTACTTGGAAGGATTTTGCCCTCCGAATATCCCGGTATTTACTTCCCCAAGCCTGGCATCCTCGATAATATTGTCTTTTTTAATGCCGAAAACTTTCGCCGCTATCTCCGCTGCTTCTTTGGTTCGTAAAAATGGCGACACCAAAATCAGATCCGGCTTTATATTTTTTTTCTTCATCGCTTTCGCGGCGGACTCCGCCTCGCGCCGGCCCTTTGCCGTCAGCGGATAAATATTTTTCTCCAAAGAACAATTAGTGATGTTTTTTAAATTTGTCATGGCCTGCCCGTGCCGCATCATTACATATTTGTTGCGGGGCGCAGGTCCGAGTTTTATCATTTCATCCGTGGAACCAACCGCTTCCCATTTCTGGCATTTCTCGCATCGCCATATGGGCAAAGGCGTTCCCCAATAGCGCTCGCGAGAGAAAGCCCAATTTTTTTTCTCACGCAGCCATTCACCGAACCTGCCTTCCTTAATATGTCCGGGGTGCCATTTTATTGTTTCATTGTTTTCCAAAAGTTCACGCCTAACCTTGTTGACGTCTACCCACCATGACTTGCGCGCGAAATACATCAACGGCGTTTTGCACCGCCAGCAAAAAGGATAGTCGTGCTCGTACGGCTCATCCTTGAAAAGAAGATTGCGCGCATTTAAATCCTCGATTATTAACTCGTTCGCTTTTTTCCCGCCGGAGGCGGATCCGCCTAGGGCGGAGAAAAATGCTCCGTTCCAAGTCCATTCGGGAGTTTTCATTGTGCCGCGCTCGTCCACCGTGAGCAGTACCGGCAGATCGTATTTTTTTCCAAGCTGAAAATCATCATCCCCGAAAGCCGGCGCAATATGCACAATGCCCGTGCCCTCTTCCTCTCCCACAAAATCTCCCGCGACGACTTTATACGGAGCTATGTTCGGATACAAAGCGTGATATTCTTCGCCAACGAGTTCTTTGCCTTTGACTTTTTTTATCGTTTTGAACCCTTCGCCCAAAACACCAAGGCGCGACTCTGCTAAAATAAAAATTTCCCCGGAAATATCTTGCTTGGCAAAAACATAATTGATACCCGGATTGACTGCCAAAGCCGTATTTCCCGGAAGCGTCCAGGGAGTCGTGGTCCAGACCAAAAAAAACTTTTTCAGATCCTTCATCGGGAATTTCACATAAACGGAATTTTCTTTTACTTTTTCGTATCCTTGCGCGAGCTCGTGAGATGACAATGCCGTCCCGCAACGCACGCACCAGGGCATGACTTTAAAATCCTCATATAGCAGGCCTTTCTTCGCAAATTCTTTGATAACGCCCCACAAGGATTCTATGTAGCTGTTTTCGTAAGTTATGTAAGGATGCGCCATGTCTATCCAAAAACCCATGCGTGCCGTCATCTGTTCCCACAATTCTTTGTATTGCCATACCGATTCTTTGCTTTTTTTATTAAAAGCCGCAACGCCATAAGCTTCGATGTCTTTTTTATTTTTGAGGCCCAGGGTTTTTTCAACCTGTACCTCCACCGGAAGCCCGTGCGTATCCCAGCCGGCCCGGCGCGGAACAAAAAAACCCTGCATGGTTTTGAAACGTAAAATTATATCTTTGAAAGACCGGGCCTCGGCATGGTGCACGCCGGGTGTACCATTGGCAGTCGGAGGGCCTTCATAAAATATAAATGGCCTTCCTCTTTTGCGTTTCGCCACTGATTTCTCAAAAACTTTATTTTTCTCCCAAAATTCAAGTATTTCTTTCTCGTCGAACATAATGGCACTATAACAAAAAAACCTACCTTTCGGTAGGCTGGCCGTTCTTTTGGAACGGCTTTAATTTATTTAGAAGAGCGCATAATTAATTGGGCTAGCAGCATCAAGACCAAGGCAATAACTGTCTTCGGATCAAAATCGATTTTTTGCCCTTTGAGATAAGTCGCCACAAAAAGAGCAACCGGCGTGGAGAGCCACATGAGCAGTATTGTTGTTAGGAAATTATTTCCACCGGAATCGCGCACGATTGCCAAATTTATGAAAAATGACCCGAAATAGAGAAGCGGTATGGCGAAATATGTAAAACGTAACGAATACATGATTTCTCCCTGCCAGCTAAAACGCTTGCCCGAAATATCTCCGATAATCCAAAAAAAGATGAAGTAAAGAAGCGTATTCCCCGTCACTAACAGCGCAAAAATAATTATGGTCTTCAAAGTTCATAGCTTCAGCTTTCCACAGGCTACCATCTCCAAACAAAAAAGCAACCGTTTATGGCTGCTTCAAAAAATCTTTCAGCTTCAGCGCGGCGACCCGTCGCATTTTGAGCGAGCGCCTTTCTTCGTCCTCCATTTCAGCGAAAGTTTTAGGTGGGCCCGCCTGCCTGCCGGCAGGCGGGCCCGGCTGGAATATCGGATCCCAGCCAAATTTGTGCCCGCCTCTGGGCGAAACAATTTTCCCGGAAACAGCGCCTTCAAAAAAATGGATTTCTTCAGAATTTTTTGCATATCCGATTATAGTTTTGGCTTCCGCACGGTCATTTCCAAGTTTTTCCGCAAGGTTCGCAATGCCTTCAATGCCAATTGTCTTTTGGAACCATTTTACCAATGGCCCTGGCAGGCCGTTCAAACACTCCAAATACAAGCTCGTATCTTCCACAATAAATTCGCCTTTTTTATGGGCGAAGGCAGCTTCCAATTTGGCCCGCACGACTTTGTGCGGATCTATTTCCTGGATCTCCGGCAAGTCCATCTCCAAAAACTCAAGGCCGGGAAGAATCTCCTCAATTTCTTTGAACTTATTTTTATTTCCGGTTATGAAATAGAGAGGCATAGTTACATTTTCTCCGGCGCTGAGATGCCCATTAAAGACAAGGTTTTTTTTATGGTTTTTTTCGTTAATAAAACCAAAGCAAGGCGGGCTTGGGTAAGCTCTTTATTTTTTGGGTCCACCACCAAATGTTTTTCATAAAAATCCGTAAAGGTCTGCGCAAGCTCATAAGCATAGCGCGTGAGGCGATGGACCTGATAATCATTCGCGATGTCTTCGATTACTTCGGTCAGTTGGAGAATTTTTTTGATAAGCGTGAGTTCTTCGGGTGTATTTAATATACGAAGAAGAGGGGGGTGGGAGGAGAGATCTCCGGCTTTCTTCAATATCGAACAAGAGCGCGCGTGAGCGTATTGCACATAGTAAACGGGATTTTTCTTGTTCCGTTCTTTTGCCAGATCAAGATCAAAATCCATGTGAGTATTAAGGGATCTTTCCAGAAAAAACCATCTGGCGACATCAACTCCTACCTCATCTAGTAAATCATCTAATGTGATAAATTCTCCAGTTCGTTTAGACATTTTGACTTCTTCACCGCCTCTTATCAATCGCACAAGTTGTATAGTAATAATTTCTAGACGAGAAGGGTCTATTCCCATCGCTTCAACTCCATTTTTCATCCTTTCAATATGGCCATGATGATCAGCACCCCAAATATCAATTGCTATATCAAATTCTCTTTTTATAAATTTGTCATAATGATATGCAAAATCTGCAAGTGCATAAGTTGGTTCTTGGTTTGATTTGATTACAACAGTTCCCTCGAGTCCGTCCGTGCCAAGACCAACAGGAAAAAACCATATAGCGCCGTCTTTAAGTTTGATTGCGCCTTTCTTATTCAATAGTTCTTGAACTTTGATTAATTCGTTATTTTTATGCAATTTAGATTCTAAGAACCAAATATCAAATTTGATACCTGCTTTGTTGAGTGATTTTTTGATGTCATCCAAAAGAATGCTAGCCGCTGCCTTACCAAGATAATCAACAACTTTATATTTGGCCAATCGCTTGTCTTTGGCTAATTTAGTAATATAATCGCCATGATAATGCCCTTCTTTTAATTCTCCGCCAATTCGAACTGTATGAATACTCAAACCCAAGCTCCTAATTTGATGGCCCATATCATTCACGTAATACTCTCTTGTTACACTATGGCCAACTTCTTGAAATACATTCGCCAGCGCGTCGCCATAAAACCCTCCTCTTCCATTCGCCATCGTTAATGGGCCGGTCGGATTTGCCGAAACAAATTCGATATTTATTTTTTTCTTTTTCTCCAACTTGGAAACCGGGTTTCCAAGTGCCTTTATCAACGCATCTTTTTTGATCCAAAAATTCAAAAATCCGGGTCCGGCAACTTCAATTTTTTCCCATTTGGGACTCGGGATGCCAAGTAACTTATTTTTAATCTCATCCGCAACCTCGCGCGGGTTCCTTCCCTCTTTTTTTGCCAACAACAAAGCGGCATTGGATGAATAATCACCATACTCTGGATTCTCCGGCCGTTCAACGCCGAATATCAAATCTTCGCCGACTATCTTCTTTATTTCTTCTTTAATTCGTGCCCGAAACATGCTCTTACTCTATCGCAAAAACAGTTGCATTAGCAACCGTCCCACCATATTATTAACATAAATGCGCTACAAACTTGAAACCGTTGTCTTTCTTTCGGGATTCAACGTAATGGCTTTGGAATTGGTGGGTTCGAGGATACTGGCGCCTTTTTTGGGGTCTTCGATTTTTGTCTGGACCAGCCTGATCGGCGTAATTTTGGCAAGTCTTTCTTTGGGATACTGGCGCGGGGGCATTGCCGCGGACAAAAACCCTACATACAAAAAACTGGCCTCTATACTGTATTTAGCCGGAATTTTCATCGGTATAACCGCTGTAGCGAATACGATTATTCTTTTGCCGATATCTATCTCAGGTTTCGGGCCAAGGTGGGGCTCGGTTATAGCCGCGCTTTTTCTCTTCGCTCCTGCCGCAATGCTTTTCGGAATGGTCTCGCCGCTTGCCGCAAAAATGAAAATTAACGACTTAAATAATGCCGGAAAAAATGTCGGAAGCCTTTACGCGCTTTCAACGCTCGGGAGCATCGCCGGTACGTTCGCCGGCGGCTTCTATTTAATATCTTTTTTCGGCAGCGAGCTGACCCTTGCTTTTATTGCTTTTCTCACGGTTCTTACTGCTTTTATCGCCAACCCAAAACTGAAAAATATAATAAACAGGTCCGTTCCGGCCATCCTAATTTTATTCGCTATTTTTTATGTGGTAAAAATAAAAGCGAACACGCCGAACTTCAAGGACTTGGACACGGAATACAAGAGAATCTGGATAGTGGACAATGCCGAACCCTCAACAGGCCGCATGATGAGATTACTGATAGACGCACCGAATACCTCGGAGTCTTCGATGTACTTGGATAACCAAACTGAACTCGCGGCATCCTATACGAAATATTTCGATCTTTATAAATTTTTTTCTGAAAATTCTGACCGGGTATTGATGCTCGGCGGAGGGGCGTTTTCATATCCCAAATATTTTCTTGCCGACAATCAAGCCGGCCAAATAGACGTCATTGAAATAGATACCGGCCTGACAAAAATTGCCGAAAATTATTTTGGCTTGAAACCCGACCCCCGCATGACCATAATAAATCAGGATGCGAGGGTATTTTTGAATAATACAGAAAAAAAATATGACACTGTTTTCGTCGATGTCTTTGCTTCGCAATTATCCATTCCATACCATGTGATAACAAAGGAGGCGATAGAAAAAGAATACGAACTTTTAAACGACGGCGGCGCGATGATTGTGAACATTATCGGTGTAATCGATGGTGTTCGCGGAAAATACTTCCGCGCCGCGCTCGCGACTTTCAAAAGTGTCTTTCCGCAAGTTTATGTGTTTCCTGTGCGTGGATCCGGATATGAAAATTATATCCAAAATATAGTACTTGTGGCGTTAAAATCCGGAACGCCCCACGCTTTGACGTCGAATGACCCAAAAATACAAAATTTGCTTTCGCACTTGTGGACGAAAGATATACCGCAAGACACCGTCGTATACACGGACGATTTCGCCCCCGTGGAAAGATATGCCGAAGAAATGCTAGAATGAGAAGATTATCAGGTCCGACGCAAAAGTCGGACTCCGACCAAAGCGTCGGAGTTAATTAATAGAAATTTATGTCAAAAATATTGATAGCAATTGTCGCAGGACTCGCGCTTTTGGGCGGAGCATGGTTTTTTTACCAAGGCCAAGCGCCTTCCTCAACATCTCCTGAATCTACCAGCCAAACCCTGTCAAACGCGCCTCCTCCGCCTCCTGGTGCGCCGCAAGGTTCTCCGGCAACCGCCTCCGGCTCCGCGGACGCATCACTGGAAAATGATCTAAGTGCCGTTGATTCGCAGCTAAAAGGTCTTGATTCGGACAACGCCGCGGTTGACCAAAGTATGAATGATAAGCCGGTCGCGCAGGATAATTTTTAAAAATATGAAACACTTAAAATATACAGTACTCGCACTTTCAATGCTCCCGTTATTGGCTGGGGCAATCAGCGTAGACGTCAACACGGAAGTAAAAATAAGCGCAGAACGCATGGCACAGGTTAAATTAAGGGCGGATTCGGAAATAGACCGCCGGATAATAGGGCTGAACGCGCTCAAAGTAAGAGTGGGCGAAATGAAAAGAGTTTCCGACGGGCAAAAATCTTCGCTTTCCGCACAGATTGATGCGCAAATAAGCGCCATGACAGCTCTGAACGCAAAAATTGCAGCTGACACGGATGCAGCGACTTTGAGAAATGATGTTAAGTCAATCGCTTCTTCCTACCGCATTTTCATCCTTATCATGCCGCAAATCAAGATACAGGCTGCCGCCGACAGGATAAACACCGTTGGTGATTCCCTGTCGACCATTTCAGCGAAACTCAACCTTAGAATTACCGAAGCTAAAAACGCAGGCTCCGACACAGCCTCTTTGGAGGCTTCGCTCACGGATATGAACGCAAAAATCGCCGACTCGAAAGTGCGGGCAAACGCAGCAACAACTGCCGCCTCTTCTCTTACTCCCGACAATGGAGACAAAGCCAAAATGGACGCAAACCACGCGGCATTGGTTGCGGCCCGTGCCGACCTGAAAGTCGGAACCGATGATTTGAAAACCGCCCGAGATGATGCGAGAAAGATCGTAAAAGGCTTGAAGGAAATCGGCATAAAGGCAAAGATCAACGCCGACACATCTTCTACTGTACAGCAATAAAGGATAACGTGATATAATGAACTTATGGAAAATACTAAATTAGTCCAATGGATTTTGAGGATCGCGGTCGCCGGAGAATTCTTCGGCCACGGAATGCTCGCGATCGCGGGCAAAAAAGACTGGGTAACTTGGACTACCAAGCTCAGCGGTATGGACACAGAAACGGCAGCCCAGTTCATTTATTGGGTCGGAATATCCGACGTATTGGTCGCGGCTATAGTATTAATAGCGCCCATTCCCATTTTTCTCTTATGGGCAACATTTTGGGGATTCTGGACGGCACTTGTACGCCCTCTCGTCGGCATAGGATGGCTTGATTTTATCGAACGCTTCGCCAACTGGGGCGCGCCTCTGGCATTGCTTCTCCTTATCGGCTGGCCAAAAACACTTAAGAATTGGTTCAAGCCGCGCTTCTAGCTGTATAAGTAAAAACACAGCCGGTGCTGTGTTTAATTTTTACGGTATTTTTTGATGAACTCTTTTGCGATAAGAACTATGTTGAGTTTCCCGTATTCTTTTTCGACCGTCGTGATAAGTTTTTCCATAAATTCCGTCCATAACTCTTTAATATCTACTTTGTTTCGCGATCAAAACAATAAAAGTTCGCCAGTCTCGAGCAAAGAGTCAATTCAATAAAGTTAAAATTAGCTTTTCTTATGTAATAAGGCTGCAAAACACACGAGTATTAAAACGGACGATGCCAACAAAAGAATCCGTGGAGGAGCTATCAAAAAACTGGACTTATCAAATGCCTTCACATGTTCTGAATATCTATTGAGTTCTATTAACGCATAACTAACACCCGATACTCCTAATATAAGAAGGCCAATAACGTTTTTGTGTTTCATATCTCATTTTACCACGAATGAATGACTTGGTTTTTCGGCGGGTATTTATAGCACCAGTGGTTCTATTTACGCCCCACGGTTGCGATTAAATCAGAACCCTGAATTTGTAAAGGTAAAAGCTCCGGCGCTCAAACTCCCTTTACTCCCGGAATGAAGACTTATCTTTCCGGTTTTTGGGAATACTTCCGGGAGAGTGCTGCCCTGCAAAAATTGCTTTTCATCTCATCAGTTTGAATTTGTAAAAAAAATAACCGTGCTGGACGGTTAAGGAATCGTATTAATATTTATATTGCCGGTGTAGCCCTTAGGGAGGCGGATATGAATGTCATTCTCTCTGTCTCCGCCAAACGATATAACGGCTTTGTCGGGGAAATCTCCGCCATCATAATTATGGACAAAAAACATTCCATTAAGACTCTTGAAAGGTAGCAAAAATATAAAAAAATTTATAGAAAATTTTATTCACAAAGCACGGCATCGCGCTCGATCTTCTCTTTCAGCCAACCGAATGCATCAAAGCGGGTACCGACATGGTCAATTAAGCCAAGCTCTTTTGCTTTAACTCCGTTTACTGTCAAGCCGTCCGCGAATAACTTAATTTGCTCAAGCGGCAACCGCCTATTTTCAGCAATATCATGAACCATAAAGTCATGGGTCTCCGCCAGTTGTTTTTGAGCGATTTGTTTTTCTTCGTAGGTTAGCGGGCGATCCGGATTGCCCATCTCTTTGAATTTGTTAGAAACCAGTTCAACGAAAGCTATCCCTTCTCTGCGGTTTTTCTCCGTATAGTCCAAATAAGACATCGTTACGCCCAATCCCCCAATATCTGTGTGTTTTGGTTCAAAATACGTCTAATCCTTGCATCATGTGATAGTATTAGTGTATACCTTACTCATGGAAAACTTCACATTCATAAATATAATCGTCACTATTGGGGTCGCTTCTCTGGTTGGTTGCTTAATCTATATCGGGCGTAAATTACAAATTCTAGATGACCTGAAACAAACCAGCGAGAAAGTGAAAATCAATCTGACTGTAATAAGTAATTTCTTGATTCGGAATGCCACTAATTTTAATGTTGCGGAATTGCATGTGCTTAGTCCGTTTTCCCTCACCCAGGAGGGTGAAGCTTTTATTAAAAAGTTAGGATTTGATAACGTGTTCCGGTCGAACAAAGCAGATTTTTTCCGATGTATAGAAAGCGAAAGGCCAAAACTAAAATATGATGTCGAATTGGCCGCAATAAAATCTATATCGATACTCTACGAAAAAGACTATATGAGTTTTCTAAAAGTCTATTTCTATAATAACCCCAAGAGAAATATGGAGAATACTTCTCCTACGCTGGGTGTTTATGTTCGGGACGAATATTTAAAAGAGCACCCTGAGATTACTCAGTAAGAGCGTGAAATTATTTTAGGAAAGTCATTTTTTGGCGCGGTCACGAAATTTGACACAGCGAACGCCTCCATTAAACGTGCAGGATATTCATTATATGCGCTTTCAGACTGGTTCGACGCGATACTGTGTGGATTTTTCTGTCTTAACCGGCTGACCGTTTTCATAGAAAACCTTCTTTACCTTATATTTTTTTGGGTAACGATATTGATATTGCGGAGATAAGTCTTTAATTTTAAGAAATCTTTCTATGAATTTACTTGCGTGCTTTGGCAAACTTTCAGGTTTTGTTCTCGAGAGGTACTCATAATAATTGCAGATATTGCACGTCTTAATTGTTTTCTCTGGATTATACGAAACATGATATGTAACTGGCCTATGGTTTTGGTCATATGACTTCAGACAAATAGGACATTTGCCCTGACTATTGAAGCGCTCAATAGATTCGTCATCGATGCGGATTATTTTAACTGGCCCACCCCAAGCGTGCTGCCCTTTGTTCTTATTCTTTTTACCGTAATTTCTAGTCTTCCGCCCCTGAAGTTTGAAATAGGGACGGCCGTAGTTCATTTGAGCCATAGACGAAATGTATCGCAATAACGAACCTTAGAGCAAGTCCCTAATTTCAACTGCGTCGCTTGCATCTAAACCTAAATCGTCCATAATTTCCTGCGCTTTTTTAGCCTCGTCAACGTCTAAATCATGGTCTTTCATGAGCTCCACGGTTTCTTCGTCTTTTTCTTCTTCGATATATCCCATAGTTTTTATTGGTTAAATAGACAATATCCGTAGGAAATATGAGTATCCAATCCAAGAGTTACAACTTCCAAATAATCCTCAATAGGTTCAGTATTTCCTATTGTCATTTTTAATATCATTCCTTTCGGGTCGATAGGCTGAATATTAATGTATTCGCGGCCAGAAGGTTCAAATCTTGCGTCATATACATCGCAACCTTTTGAATCGCAGCGGGCAATAGCAGGTTCCAACGATGCGCTTTCCGATCTTGAAATCAACAGATTAAATACACTCGGTTCTACATTTTCGCAAATCCCCCGGTTACATAAGATTTTTTTGGCCGGGAAACATACAGTATTGTGCACTGGCAATAACTTTGAACTTTTATAAATACTTTCTAATTTAACACTCTTCTCATATGGCTCTATCTGACGCGTAGTGTCAATTTGTGAATTTTGGTTGTCAGATTCAAAGGACGCATAAATAAAAATAATCCAAAAACTAAGAATGAAGATTATAATTGTAGCCATCCTATTTTCTTTGAGCCAGATCATACTATTTAATATCAACGCTATTTGCCGGAATAATTTCTCGCTCTACGTAATGCTTTGAAATAATCCAATTACCCAACATCCTAACAAAAAATATTATTACTATGGTGGCGAACAAAGCGAGAGACGCGAAACCTTCGCCAGCAAAAAGGAGAGCTAGTACGCCCGTCGCAAAAAATCCTAGACCGAGTAATAGAACTCCTACTATGATCCCGAAAAAGCCCCAAAAGGCATAGGTGATATAAAAACATGTAAACCATACAATTGCTCCGACGACAGACGTGCCGAGTATAATGCCTGAGCCGGTCATATCTCGATACGATGGCACTATAGATAAAAACAATAATAAAAGCATTATAGCCCAAGTCCATGTACCAACAGTTTCTAAAATTGGATTTAAATATTCAAATGCTTTCACTCCTCCGACTATTAGCAATACAAAAGCAAACATCATCAACACAAATATGCCAATGCCCGCTGCTCCGTAACCAATGTTTTTTATACTATCTTTCATGTTTTAGTTTAAAGCCAATTAAAGAAACTCCGTAAAGCACTGCCACCGCCAAATTGTATACCTGCCATGATTCCTTCTTCATATGAAATGGGACTATAGGGTTAAATAGGACGCCAACAATTATGAATGCCCACATCCATCCGGTAACATGATTCTCATATGCGTTGTAGGCTAAATAAAAGCTAACAATTGCCGTCGCCCAACGGAGAAATTGATAGTATGCGTAGGGCTGATCGCCCAGTGCCACAAGCATGAGGAGAATAATTGCCAGTCTGTACCAATTTTCTTTGAGCCGGGTCATTTTTTACTGTGATATTCCGAATCTTTTTAAACATCTTTCGAAGTCCTCATCCATCTGCTTATTACCAAATCCGAGAGTTCCAAAGTTCCCATATTCCTCCTCAGCACATTTATTTCGTATTTTGTTTGGTCTAATTTCATTCCAATAAAAATATCCTGCGATGGCGATGACTATCAATCCCAGAAGCCCTGTTTTAAACCAATTTTCTTTGAGCCAGAGCATTGAACCTAATTACTTATAAAATTTGAATGAACCTTCCACTCAAAGCTATTTAGTGAGTTAAACTCGACTGGAACATCCTCTTGTATTTGCACGGTACTCATTTTAATAAAAAGGGAGTCGCTTGGTCCCGGATTGCCGGTAAGACCGGAAACGGAAACATAGTATGTCTCCGCTTTTTGACCAATCGGAGAAACTATAATATTCGAATTAATAGTGAGCGCAGAACCATCAAAGGAAGTATCTGATTCTAAGACGAGAACCTTGTCTCCTGTATTTTGCCAGTTATCAAGGTACCGATACATTTTAGTTTTTGATAAGTTTCCAATAGTAAAATTCCCCTGGCTTCCTCCGCCGCCCTGAATTTCTATCGGAAACACTATTTTTTGTAATGTAATAGGAATAATATCGTAGTTAAATATTGTAAATCTAAAGTCGAATGTGTTTGGATCGGGTGAAGCTAAAGAAGAATCAGAAGCTAAATTAAAACCTTCAACTATAAATATGCCCACACCGGTGGTAAAAGAAAAAGTTTTTTCACTGCTTATACTGGTTTCGGTGTCTGTTAGTGTAACAGTGCAAGTATATGTAGTACGCGGTTTAAACTGGTTATTAGTTAGTGGAAAACATTTTTGATAGTCTACTTTTGGAAGTATCCAATCGATTTGTGCGGGTTTGTCGGACATCCACTCAATAGTAGTTAGCTTATATTCGCCGTTGTCGGACTTTGTGATAATAGGAGTAGGCCCAGAAATAAATTTTGAAGGAGGCGGAGGAGCCAACGTATCAAAACCGCCCTGTTTTTTAACAACGGTTGAATCACTGGCAATTGCCTCAATTTCGTATGTATAGGTCGCTCCCGCTGCCAAACCGGTAACTGTAGCGAGGTGCCGCGTAGAAAGATCGCTGGATGAATTAAATACTTTAGAAGAAAGACTGCTACCGGAGATAAATATTTTTGATTGTGTTGGTTTATCGGTTTGCCATTCAAATTCAGCTGATGTTCTCGTTGGGTCAATATTTACGCTAGTTATTATTGGCGCTTCAGATGTTGGCGTTACGCTGGTTTGTGTGGGGGTCGATGTCGGAATTGGAGTCGGTGTAGGTGTTAGATTAGGCTTTAGTGTCGGCGTGGGAGTAGGCGTTTGGGTTGTGGAAGGATTTATTATTGATTGAATAAAAGTTTGAACAGCCCCCGGCGCACTTGGGGTATCTTTTTTTTCAATAGTTTTTGTTGATGTAAGAGTGGGCGTTGGGGTTGGAATGGGCGTTGGCGTTACAGTAGGACTTGATGTCGCGGTTTGTATGATCTCTTGAGGTGCTTCCGGCATGGGCGCCGGGATTTGAGGCGCAGAAACTATGCCAAGCGTAATGGCGATGCCTATGAAAAGACCTTTTACTGAAGTTGCTATGCTGGTAATCCAATTAAACATAAATTTTCATATTAATTTTAATTTATAAACACAAAGCCCACCACGGGGTCTCCGGCTTGCGCCAGACATACCGGTTTCCCGATACGGCCGATAAAGCAACCACATGATGGGTTTTCTACGCTTTATCGGTCTTTACGCCATGCCATGCCTTAGCATGGTTTAGGCATTCAATTGTTGTTTTTTTTTACAATACCACAAGTATTTTGAATTATGAAGACGCCCGACAATTCGGGTAAGGTAGCTATTAACTTTCTCCGAGATGTCGGAGGGATTGAAAAAAGCTAGAACTGGGAAAAGTGCCCATGAATAAACGACAAATGGCCGCTTTGGCGGCCATTTGTTCACAGTGGTAGAAGTGCCGGCTTGCTCGCAACGTTTCGCGTAGCGATGCGGGCGGGGAATTGCCTCTCGCAGTATCTAAACAAATCGTTTTCTCGCAAAGGCAAACCCGGATCATAATTTCGTAGGTAATCCAGATTGATATCTCTGAATAAGCAACTCTTTTTTGTCCCTTCTCCATTTTTTGATTTGTATTTCACGCCGCCTTGCTTCGACTAAATTGGAATATTCTTCAAGGAAAATAATCTTAAAATCCGGAACGTATTTAGTGAATTTTGCGCCGCGCTTTTGGTTGTAAATATAAACTCTACTTTGCGGATTTTCAGTTACCCCAACATATAGTTTATTTATTGAATTCTTGGCTATGTAGACATAGTACATCTTGTCATATAAAAATGTTGAACTTAATGAAGGCATATCTTTCAGGCTTTTGGGAGTATTATTGGGAGAACTCTGTTTTGCGAAAATCGTTATTGTGACCATAGTAAATTAAAGTGAGAGTAAAGCTCTCACTTTGCCGCCGCCTTATTATTTATTTAAAAACGACATGAATTCTGACAACTTCCGCCGGTTCCGGCGAGCGGGAAAAGTGGATTTTCACGGCATTAAAAACACCCCGTATCTTTTTTGCGAGCTTGTTGGCCAGTTGATTTTCAGTTGTCGTAATACGATATCCTTTATCTATTGATTCAATCTTTATTATCCTGTCCTGCGGGTCGATGCTTTCCGCTCGCTTGCCGAAATTGCGGATCAAACGCAAAAGCTCTTCCCGGCAGCGTGGAGGAACTCGTTCAATGAAAATTTCTCCTTCAAAAACATGTTCTTTGATCATTTTGCAGGCCGGACATATTTTTATTTCGGAAATTTCGAGTTTCTTTACTTTCAAGCGGCGCTTCAGATCTTTTTCCAAAAGCCACCGCTTTTTAAAATGAACATTGCCGCACTTTGGGCATTTTGTGATGCCTTTATGCTCGCGCCAATAATCCTCACGCTCCGCTTCACGGCCGCGCTGAGGCAGTTTTATTGAGCCTGATTTGCGGAATATACGCACCATCGGGAGGAAAAAAGTTATGATTATTTTTTCACCTGAACCCGCACGCGGCCGGCCTTTGCTTCCGTAACTTTCGGCAGGACGATTATGAGTTCGCCGTTTTTGTATTCCGCGGATACTTTGTCTTTTTGCACGCCGGAGGGCAGGCGCACTACCCGCTCAAACGATCCTCTGCGGATTTCTTTGCTGTAATATTGTTTTTGCTTCTCTTCCCTTGACTCTTCGCGCGACCCCAAAATGCGAAGATAGTTGTCTTCGATGGATATATCGATCTTCTCCGGATCTATTCCCGGCACGGTCATTTCAGCGATAATATTATTATCCTTTTCATAAACATCAACCGCCATGTCCCACCCCATCTTAGGAAAAACAGGAAAAACAAAATCTTCAAACAAACGGTCTATGTCTCCGAAAAGGCTCCATTTAATGATTGCCATAGTGTTGAATTAAAAATTATTTTTATAAAATGCACGCGGTATTTTGTCCTATCCTCATCCCCAAAAGGCCGTTGCGGAAAAGCTCTTCCAAATCTTTTCCCGCAACTTTCATCCGAATGTCCGCCGCGTGCTCAAGGAACGAGTATGTCATCTTGGACAAAAGGCACGAATGCGAACCCCGGCCTTTCGGTGACGTCAAAATCGTGTCTGCCGGTTTTGATCTCCAGAAAAACAGAGCCTCCTTTCGGATACACCAGGCGCCCGCCGATCTTGAGCTGTTCTCTCCAGGCAGAAGGAACTTCCGTTAATTCCGCGGCCGCGATAATGCCGTCAAATTTACCGATTTTGCCCGCGACCGCGGACAAACCAGGCGTCGCATCCTCGCAAAAAAGTTCTATTCGCCTGTTTAGCGCCGGATATCGGCAGAGATTTCTTCTGCCGAATTCATAAAGAGCCGGGACGCGCTCGATGGCATAAATTTTGCCGTATTTGCCGACTGCCTCGGCAAGAAGCGCTGATTGCCAACAGGAACCCGAACCGATATCCATGATATGCTGGCCTTTTCCGGGCTTAAGCAGTTCAAGCATAAAAGCCACTGTGTAAGGCTGCGAAATGGTTTGGTCTTCGCCGATAGGCAGCGCATCGTCATCGTACGCGGAATCAACAAGATGGGACGGAACGAAATATTTCCTGTCCACTTTTTTGAACGCATTAATAAGATTTTTAGACTTCAATGCTTCCTCGGCGATAAGTTCCGTGGTCAGGTCGATCAAAGTTTTTACTCTCCGGTCTCCTGTTTTTTCCGCTGCTTTATATACGTTATCTCCCGCGTGAACAGGCTGGATCATCACTTTGACCCCGATTTCCTGTCCCTTTTTTCCCTCGATAATATTTTTATGATTTAACTGCATTGAATCAACGGACTCTTCAAAGTCGGTGCGCGGCCCGAGAAAATGAAGGCGATCTTTTAAATTGAGCGATCTGGCAAGCTTAATAATCGCCACGCTGATGCGGGGATAAAAATGGGTTACCGGGCCCATGAAGCTCAAAGTACTCATGAGTTAATGATAAACACCAGCGCATTAAGAAAACATTAACGACTTAATATTTCTAAAAACCCGGTTTATTGAAAACCATGCTCTCCCGAAACACGAAAATACTATCTGGTGGAAGCGCGGGGCCTCCTTCGCTCAACCCTGCTTCGCCAAGGCTTCGCAGGACACGAGCTACGAAGGGCACTCCTACGCAAAACAAAAACTCTGATTGCTCAGAGTTTTTGTTTTCTAAAATCTTCTTCGTGTGTGCGCTCCGTTAGTAAACTTATGAAGTGCGTGCACTCCGAAGCTTTAGCGTAGGAGTGGAAGTGCCGGGAAAAATGTTGAACTTAATGAAGACCTATCTTTCCGGCTTCTGGGACTATTTCCGCGGAAGCCCTGCCCTGCAGAAATTGCTTTGAGTTATAAAAATTTGAATTGAAATGGAATTTATGCAAGGATAAATCAAATCATGCTAAAACCCGTAAACAACTATGCTTACATAGATGGCGCAAATCTATACAACGGTATGGTCAGCTTAGGCTGGAAATTGGATTATAGAAAATTTAGAATATTGCTGACTGAAAAATACGGAGTCAGGAAAGCATATATTTTTATTGGGATGATTCCCAAGTACAACGAACTTTATAAATATTTACAAGAGGCCGGATTTACATTGGTTTTTAAAGAAGTTATTTATGATGGCTCAGGAAATGCTAAGGGAAATTGCGATGCAGATTTAGTTTTGCAGGCAACAAAAGATGCTTTTGAAAACAAGTTTGACACCGCAGTTATCGTTTCTAGTGATGGCGATTACGCCGGCCTGGTTAAATTTTTAATTGAGAAAGATAAATTAGACTTCATTGTTTCTCCAAGTACAGAGGCAAAATGCTCTATCTTACTTAAAAGAACTGGCGCTAAAATTGCGTATATAAAAGACCAACGTTCTCGTCTGGAATCTGCTTAATTTACGTATAAAAAAAGCCCCCGGCAGGGACGGAACCCCACAAGGGTCTTTTTCGTGGTTATACAACCATACTATCAGGTAAAACA
>CAZXFC010000009.1:28407-29741 GCA_964640425.1 uncultured Candidatus Saccharibacteria bacterium
ATGAAAAGTCAATGAATTGGGGATAGCGACCGCTCGGCCTATAAAAGTGGACATGGTGCGCAAAAGTTGGAATCAGCTTGAGAGCTATTTTCTTGAAGCCTACGGGGTCATTTTAAGCCAAGAAAATATCGGAAAATATAGGCATTTTAGCCTTAATTAAACACATGACATTAATTAAACCAGAAGTAGAAATTAAAGATTTGCAGGTTCTTGCGAAAGTCCCAAAAAGACTTGAGCAAGGTTCTGCAAAGGATTTAGGACAAGCAGATTGGTATAAACTTCTCGTTGAAGAATGCAGAGCAATTATCACTGAAAGTGTCTTTACTTCTCGTTGGGCGCTCTTGGAAGGTTATCATCTGCTTGGTAAAAGGATTCTGGAAGAAAACGATAACTTTGAGCGTTCCAAAATCTATGGTCGAGAGATTGTGCAACGCGTTGCGGGTTCTTTGGGGAAAAGCAGCCGCACTATAAATTATTCGGTTCAATTCGCTAAGGCATATCCGGATATACAGGCGTTGCCTGAAGGCAAGAATATTAGTTGGCATAAGATTTGTAATAAGCTTTTGTCAGGCAAGCAGGAGCAAGAATGTCAGCATTTATCGCAAAAAACAATTTCTGTTTGCTCAAATTGTGGCAAGCGATGCGCCAATGTCCAAAACATTGTATACTAAGAGTAAGTTGGTCGACTAACTCGAAGGTATTTACAAGTAAGCGATAATATGGTTTAACATAAGCAATGGAGAAGCTTACTAAAAAAAGTGTAGATTTAAAAGGGGTAAGATTTGACCCCATTCATCATCAACCCCAAAACATACAAGAGGAACTGACTGATATGTTTTTCATAACCTTGGCGTTACGAGAGGGAGAATTGTTAAATGAAAACGTAACTACGATAAATCTCATGAAGACTATATTTCAAGCCAAATGTGATTTGGCCGAAAAAAATAGAGACTTCTTTTATGCAGATTTTCATGTTTTTAAACATGGGCCATTCACCAAAAGAATGTATGATTATCTAGATGAAATGCAACGAGCGGGGTGGGTTGAAAAAGAAGGCAATAATATTAGCTTAACTTTCACCGCCCTTTCAAAGATGACAGAATTAGTAACCGAAGTAGATAAATCGGAAAAAGATATTGCCGAACTATATAAAAGTTATCAAAAAAATCTAAAGAAGTTTAATACTGCTACTGGAGCAATAAAACACACGCATAAGATGACCGTATTAGACACAACTGATGGTGATAAAATCAAAACGATTGATGACATTTCGAAAGCGGTCAACGAGAGAAAATCAGAATACAATTTATATTTAGAACCTACACATAAGCTAA
>CAZXFC010000009.1:29751-30452 GCA_964640425.1 uncultured Candidatus Saccharibacteria bacterium
CAATACAATGGCTGATATTATGTCCGGAATTAGCAAAGAAGATTATGAGATGCCTCCCAAAGAAAGCGATATAATTAGATTATATGGATTGGCAAGAATATGATTGGCAAAAAAAATCGCGAAGAGCATTTGTTCTAAAACTTCTCAAACACATTCAACGCTCTGAATTTATCTCAATAAGCAATGTAGAGAAGCTTTTGTCTACGTTGGATATTACTGGCTTACGAGAATGGGATATTGCAAAGGAATATTATTCTTACCAAGAAGAAGGCGGATTGATAACAGCAGGCGTCCCTGTGGAATTATTTAGAAAAATCGAACTATTCCCTAAAGCATTTGCTATTGCGGTAATTTGTGAACCAAATTCTGAATTGAAATGCTGCGAACCCGGAAATGAATTTATGCTCTATGATATGTGGTATGAAAACTAAGTTGGCAACTATAAAACAACAAAAAATAGCAAAGGAAGTTGTGAGAGGAATGGTTGGAGAATCAACGGAAACAGCTCAAAAAATGTTGGAAAATGTGGGATATAGCAAGACAATCGCTAGGCATCCGGCGAGGGTATTAAAAAGCAAGGGCGTGCAAGAAGAAGTAGAGAAAATAAAAGAAAAAATGCTGGAGGCATTTGAACGCAAAGACATTACTCCAGCCAAAGTTGCAGATAAAGTTAATTCTCTTTTAAATGCTCAAAAATCAGT
>CAZXFC010000010.1:0-9338 GCA_964640425.1 uncultured Candidatus Saccharibacteria bacterium
CGAGCTGGCCTATCAGGCTCAAAGCGCGCTCGCCGTCAATCCGGTATTTGTAGCTTCCTACATCCACCAAGTGCCTCGCGGGATACGGGTACGAATCGAGACGGGTTTTTTCCAGGAACAAATCTGATTTCGGCTCGTCAGCATCAATAAGTTGCGGCGCATTTTTATCTAAGGCCAAAAAAATTGCCTCTTCCCCGTCGCCGGCAACCAGAACATCAAAAGTGTTCTTTAAGATCCATAATGCTTTTGTCGCACGCCCTTTACAACCCCGCTTTACTTCTTTTTTATAAGCCGCATTGACCAAAGTAACATGCGGTCCGCCCAAAATTATCCTTGCATCAGGACGGATGTCGCGTGTTGCTTTTGCAACTTTGGCTGCTGATGGCATTTGCGGCGTGGTCGCGGTTATGCCGAAAAGTTTGGCTTTCGTTCCTCCGGCATGCACCGAGACCGCTTCTTCGTAATTTTCGACGCCCGAAAGATCAAGCATTTCAACGCTCCAACCGTTCGTTTCCAACTGCGAGGCAACTTTCAATATTCCCAAGTGCATGAATACGCGCTCGTCCAGTAAAAAAACGGACGGCGCAATAATAAGGCAAATAACGCGTCCGTTCGCCATGATTTCAATTAAAATCTAATTGAGAGAGTAGCAATAAAGAAGAATAAATAAAAGGCGGAATTCAGCCGTGCAAAACCTCTTCAACTATCCTCCCGGCATTCCCGCCGTCGAAATATCCGAAAACTTCATCTCTTAACTTCATCCGCGCGTCCTTGTCTTTTCCGGGCGATGATAAGTATTCGTTTATGGCCCCGAGAAGCTCTACACCGGATTCCGTCACTTTAATGCCGCCGAATTTTAAAAGATATTGAAAATGGGTAAAACGCGCATGCCTTTTTACGGACTGGTAAATCGGGCGCTTTTTGTAACCGTCGAAACTCGCGATAATTGTGGGTCTGTCAAAAATACTCGCTTCCGTGGCAATGCTTGAATAAGTGGTAAGCACGACGTCGGAGTGATACAACACGTTCATATAATTTAGAACATTCGGGACCGTACTCCATCCCTCCAGTTTATCAATATACACCAGCGGATCGGCTTGGAAAGGTAAATATTTTTCCAATTCCATCCGCCCGCTCGGATGGGGCCTGATCACAAGACGGAGATTCCCCGGCAACTCGCCGGCCCTGATCCATTTCAGAATCATATCCACGAGGTCGGCGCCGTCGAGCGAATACGGGCCTTGTGAAAAAAAAGATATGACTTTGCTATCCGAAGGAAAATTAAAATTTTGCAGAAAACTGCTTCTTGCCGTCAAATTTTCCGGTTTTATCATAAAATCTATCTGAGGCGCTCCTACAATTTTTATCTGCGATTCGGAATAACCCTGATATTCCAGCGCCTCATGGCGCACTTGCCTCGACCAAACCAAAAGTTTATCGGGCTTGAAGGGCACAAAATATTTACTTAAGTGATCCCAATTTCCCGGCATGCCCAAAGAGCTTATCTTTCTTAGTTTCGCCTCCACCAAAAATTCCAGGTCAACAGGCCAAAGGCAAATGCCGGTCAAGAACACCAGATCGGGCTTGTATTTATCAAACAAGTATTTGTAAGGCCTTCTGCCGAATACGGACGGAAATAAACTCGGCACCAAAACATTTTTGATCCAATCTGACCGGCCTATGATCCTCGCAATGAATAATTTAACCGGATAATTCCAATATCTGTAGAACGGGCGCGGCTTGTCCGCGCGCACGCCGTAAGAAGATACCAGCATGGTGGTATCGGTAAATATCAGATACGAATAAAAAAAGTAAAATATTTTTTGCAGCAAATTTTTTTTATGATCTTCATCGAATTCTTCAAAAATAAAATTGGGTTCACTATATTTATCTTTCAGCCACGGACAAAGGCCTCGTCTTGCCAAAACGATTATTTTTATGTCTTTTCTTCGGCAAAGCCGCTCCAGCACAGAGTCCGGAAACAACGCAAAATTCCTGTAAATAGGAGGATTAGATATGCTTACGAAAATTGTTTTCATCCCGTCAAAAAATTTACTAGTAAATGCATTTCCCGCATATTTTTATTGCTTTTAGCCTAGTTAATATTGTTATAGCTGCTAATTAAAATTTTTATACGGGATTCATATTTGTCGGTTAATTTTGACCATGAAATGTTTTTCTCTACGAAAGCCCGCCCGTTCCTGCTTATATTTAAATAAAGTTCCGAATCTTTGATGAGTTTTTCTATTTTCAGGGCGATGTCCTGCGGGCTTAAAGCCTCAATTAATAGCGCGTTTTCGCCGTTTACTAAAACCTCAGACGCACCTGCGGTTTTGGAAACTATCACGGGCATTCCGCTTGCCATCGCCTCAAAAACCGCGAGTCCCCACGATTGCAAATGGTTCGGGAACAAAAAAATATCGCACTCTTTGTAAGCCGTGAGAAGATCCGTTTCACTGACCGCACCGCGCAAATTGACGAAATTTTCTAGTTTTTCTTCGCGTATCAAAGATAAAATCATTTTATAATAATTTTTGTCGGAATTAAAATCGCCGATAATATCCATATAGGCGTCATAACCCTTGGCACGCAATATCTTCAAAGCAAGAATACCGTCCTCGAATCTCCGGTGAACCGCGAATATCCCATGCATCAAAATTTTAATATGCCTCTCTTCGGGCGCTTTCCTTTCAGTGAACGGAAACTTTTCGATATCCAATCCGTTGCCGATGACCTCGGAATCCATTCCGAAAAATTCTTTTACCCAATATTTGTCGCGGCTGTCCAAAACCAAAATTCCATCCTGGGCTTTTACGAATTTCACCACATTAAAGTAATCGATGAACCGGTATGCCAAAAGCTTTAAAAAAGTTAATTTCAACTCGGGACGGAACTGGCTCTCGCGCCACCAAAACCAAAGTTTCGTCGGCATATCGTGCATGGTCCAGACCGAAGGGATATTTTTAACATTTTTTTTGAAATAAAAGCTCACTTTATAGCAAACCTGGTCGTGGGGATTTAAAATGTCGGTATCTTTATCTATCTTTTGCGACAATTCTCTTGCCGCGCTGTTCTCGCGAAAAACATCTTTCACAGACCTCAAAGGTTTATAGTTCCGCAAAGACACAATCTCCAGGCCGTCCGCCTCGCCGGCAAACAATGACGATTTATCATAATTAAACGTATAAATCTTCACGCTGTGCCCGTTTTTTTTGAATTCGCGCGCGATTGAAAGCACGTGACGCTGGACCCCGCCCCTGATGTTTAATTTATGTATTATAAGTGCAATTTTCACCCCGTTAGAAAATTTACATCGGATAATATACCATTATAGACTCCTACCCGCATAGAAATAGTGTTACCCAAATAGATATTTATAAATTTTCGTACGGGGTTCATGCTTATTTGTTTTATGCTATTATAACTACAATACCATGATTAAAGATTCAAAAAAGTTGAACTTGGGCTGCGGAAAAGACATCAAAGACGGCTACGTAAATCTGGATTCGGCCCAAATACCGGGCGTGGATGTTGTTTGGGATATTGAAAAACTGCCCCTTCCTTTCGGGGACGGCGAGTTCGAAGAAATATTGGCAAACGATATTTTGGAGCATGTCGAATATATTCCCGTTCTCCGTGACCTTCTGCGCGTACTAAAACCCGGCGGGAAACTCAAAGTCAGAGTCCCTCACTTTACCTCAAAAAATAATTTTGCCGACCCGACGCACAAAAAACTTTTCTCCATCGTAACTTTTGATTTTTTTTCAAAAAATCCTATTTTCGGCAAACCGAAAGACCGTGAATATTATTTTGATTTCCATTTTGACCGCATCGCAAGCGTTCATATCACTTTTGAGAAAAGTTCGCGCTTGTTTTTCTATAACAAAATCATGGAGCCGTTGGTAAACTTGGGCCCCAAATGGCAGTATTTTTATGAAGCGTCCGGATGGAGCCGCGAATTTCCGGCGGAGAATATACTTGTGGAGCTGATTAAATAGACCGGAATTTTTCCGAGATTCTCCGTGCGCGTTCCGCCCAAGTATATTTTTGGACGTCTTTCAGGGCTTCCTCGGCGCGCATTTTGGCGGAGGCCCGGTTCTCCAATACAAATTTTATTTTCTCCGCGAAAGATTCCGAATTATCGGCTTTCGCCAATATCGCATTTTTGTCGTTCAATATTTCCGCAATAGACGGAATGTTTGATGCAACTATCGGCGTGCCCGACGCCATATATTCAAACATTTTCATAGGTGAGGTGTAATAAAGAGAGACTTTTTGCTTACCTGTGTTCGGCAAAACCAATACGTCCGCTGCGCGGAGCCAAAGCGGGATCTCCTCATGCGGTCTTTGGCCTATGAAATAGATATTGCCTAATTCAGCCGGGTTTTCAATATCTTCATTAGAGCCGCCAACTACATAAAAATCAATATTTTTAAGTTCGGCGGCGGTTTTTATAAACGTATCAACGCCTTTCCAGTCAAAAAGCTGGCCGGTGTAAAGTGCTATCTTTTTGTCTTGCGGCAACCCCAACTTTTTCCGCGCCTCATCGCGCGTTTCTGCTATCTCAAATTTTTTGATGTCCGTCCCGTTCGGCCAATAAACTATTTTTTTCGGCGAGACGCCGAATTTTTCTTCTAAAGCTTTAATTTTCCACTTGGTCTGAACGGCAATGCCAAAAGATTTTTTTAGAACTCTCCGGTAAAGAAAAGCGTCATCCGGAAAATGATGGATATCGTAGAAAATCTTTTTTCCGAAAAAAGACAGGAGCCACAATGGAACGTGGTCGTGGGAGAAAAATACCACTTGGCGGTTGAACCGCCAAGTGGAATAAAATAACGCACTCATCGAGAAAGAAAAGAGCTGAATTAAAAAAGCTAATTTTTCAGGCAAAATTCCAAAGAAATCAAGTGTGGGCAGTTTTTTGATATTGAAATTGCTGCGGACTTGGTAAAACTCAAAAATTGTCTGAGCCGGAAACATAGGCTTTGCGATAACATTCGCAGCGCGACGGCGCGAGACAAGCAATTCGCCAGCAGGCGAATATGCGGGTTGTCGCAAAGCCTGATGTTTTCGGCGAGGTATTATTAAATCCACTTCATACCCCAAATCCCCGAACGCTTCGGCGATTTTCGCGGTTGCGAGCCCATGCGCTTTTTCAGTCGGAAGCCGCGCATTTGTAACATAAACTATTTTTGGTTTCTGTAATTTTTGGTACAGAGCTTTATATTCGTCTATCTTATTCGCCCAATCTGAATTTTTTGCGAATTCAAGCGAGGCTTCCGACATCCCGGATCTTAACGCAGGATTTTTTAGAATTCTTAACACCGCGCCCGCGAATCCTTCAATATCCCTGGGCCCAACCAAATAGCCGTTTTTCCCGTCTAAAACGGCGTCTTCGGTACCAGAGCCATCGGTGCCGACAACCGCAAGCCCTGCCGCGGCCGCCTCAAGAAACACCAGACCGAAACCCTCCAGATCGCGATTTGCGGTTTGAGGCATCAGGCAAAACAATTCCGCGTTTTTATATATATCAATTAATTCGTTTTGATTTTCAATATTATCCAAAATATGCACGCGTTTTTCGAGGCCGAGATTGTCAATCAGTTTTCTGAGCCGTACATAATAATCATCCGCATATTTTTTGCCGACTATAACATAATGCAAATCCGGCATCGCTTCGCTGATTTTTTTGAAAGCCTCAATGCTCCTGTGATAGCCTTTTCTCCAGCGCAATGAACCGACGCTTAAAATATAAGGTTTAAAATTTTGCAAATTTAGCCTCGCGCTTTCCGCATCGCTGGCGCTGACCCTCTTTCCAGGGGCTCCGCTCGCGCCGTCGCGCTCCGAAAAGCGCTCGTCTTTAAAATTTACAGAATCCACGCCATGATTAATAACTTTGATTTTCAAACCCGGAACTTTTTTTAGTATCTCATTTTTCGTAAAATTACTGACGGCGGTCACTTTATCCGCGCGACGATAAGCGCGTTTGAGCAAAAAAGAGTGCGGCCATTTATAAAGATGGATGACGGCGCCCGAGCCGACCGCCGTAATTATAAATTTTTTATGCAACCCAAACGATGCCAAATATGCTGCCACTCCGTAAGGATAAGCATCGAGCGCGTAGACCGCATCACAACTCTTAATTGCCTTGCGAATCTTAAAAAAATCCAGAAATAATTTCTTTCCCCCATCGCTAGTAAAAACCACAGTTTCAATACCGAGTTCTTTTTTTAAACCTTTAATTAGCCGCGAAGAAAAGACTCCGGCACCGTTGTCCTGAGCTAAATTGTGCGTTAGAAAGCAAACCCTTAACGGCTTATTTGACTCCATATATATAGAACCCGCAGGTTGTGCTTCTTTTCTCGGTTTGAAAAAATTTATCCAAAAAATAAGCAACGGGCTCCCATATTGGCTTCCAAAGCGCCTGGCCGGGCATAAAAAAACCCATCGCGCGAAAATAACCTCCCTGCTTTTTTAATTCAACTTTTGAAAAATGCTTGAAAAGTTCTCTCAAGCCGTGTTCCGTAAATCTGAAATAATCTTCGTAAATACCCGATCGCGCATGATACGGATAAATGAAATGCGTATAAACCAGCGCTTTCCCGCCATTGCGCAGCACCCTGTGTATTTCCGCGACCGCCCGTTGGGGATCATGCACATGCTCCAAAACCGAAAGGCACAATACTCCATCGATGCTTTCGTTCCGAATCGGCATATTGTGAATGTCGCCTACGATATCCGGTTTGTATTCCGGGGCAATATCCAAAGTCTGGAAACGGTTACCGCTAAAAATGTCGCGGTATTCCGACATTGCTTTCTGAAACGGTGCGCCTCCGCCCACATCCAAAATATGCGTCCCTTTTGCAAGCTCCTTTAATTTACTTTCGAAAAATTTTTTATAATCGTAAAATTTCATTTAATTAGTACTCGTTTTCTAAATAAATTGCTGTGTTATTTTTCAAAGCCTCAAGACATTTTGGCAGGCGTTTTTGTAAACCTCTGCTTAAAAGTGTCAACGCCTCGTCAATTTTTACAAATTTAAATTCTCCTAATTCTTCTGCTTGCAGTTTTATATTCGAAATAGCTGTCGCATTCAAAATCCCGCCATAAAATAAGAATTGCAGGCAATCACCATCGCCATTATCCGGTCTATAATCAACACACAAGAAACTCTGTTCGATCTTGTCTAAACCGATCTCTTCTTTAACTTCACGTATACACGCGGCAAGTGGCGATTCATTTTGATCTACGGATCCTCCCGGAATAGTCCAGCCTTCTTTATATGTCGGCTTCACGATCAATAATTCACCTTTATCATTAAAAAATAGAGACCCCGAGCCCATTCTTTTCTTCGGTAAATTTTTGAAGTAATCGTTCATTATTTAAATAAATTTATAAATTCCTCTAATCCGCGGGGTATGTCGAAATTTTTGGCGTATTCCAGGCAGTCCTCCCTTGCCTTATTATATAACTCTTTGTCGGAAAGGAGAGTTCCCAATTTCTTGCGGAAGCACTCAACATCTTCGGATACGCACAAATAACGCGTTAAAGTGTCCGGGACCACCTCTCTTACTCCGCCGACATCAGAGGCCACGAACGGTAGCCCGGAAGCAATCGCTTCCAATATAACGTGCGGAGAGCCTTCTTCGCGGGACGGCATCAAAAAGACATCGGCGGATTGAAAATATTTTGTCATGTCGCGGTTCGGAATCTTGCCGAGCACTTTAACATTGCTAAGGCCGCAACGCTCCAAATGCTCTTTTTCCGGCCCGTCGCCGATTACCAGGAACTGCACTTCATCGCCGAATCCTCTCGCTATCTCCGGAATAAGATCTGCTCCCTTGCGTTTTGAGAGATGATGCACGAAAAGGACAATACGCACATTATCATTTACCGAAGGAGGGAGGTTTGCAATAACATTCGCAGCGCGACGGCGCGAGACAAGCAATTCGCGGGCAGGCGAATATGCGGGTTGTTGCAAACCTTCGCTCCGAGGTAAATCAGGTGGCGCAAATCTCTCCACATCAACCCAATTCGACAAAACTCGGTAATAACGAACGCCGTACCGCGCCTGATATTCTTTGGCCAACGACTCCGGCCCGGTAACTAAAATAGTATTTTTTAAAATAAATCTGAATATTTTTTCTTTAAACCAATTACGCGTGAAAAGCCACGGCATTCCCCTGTTCCAGTAAAATACCTTGCCCCCCGCAAGGAACGCGGCAAGCGCGCCATAATAGGAATAGTGCACATAAAAATCATGATATCCGTCCTTCTGCATTTTCATGCACCGCGCAAAAATTTCCAAAAACCGCAGTATCGGATTTTTGAATCTCTGGACATAGCAATTTGATATTCCTAATTTTTCTTTAATTTGTCCGAAACTTAGTTTCGGACATTTTTCGATAATAATAGATAATTCTATTTCATTCCGCGACGCCAATTTCTTGATAAGTTCGTAATTATAAAAAAGATGGGTATCGGTACCCTCTTCATAAAATGGCAATATATAGCAAATTTTTATTTTATTGTTTTCCATCTTTTATCTTGCCGATAAGCCACGAAGAGGACTGTACCTTCCCTCCGCTTCCCACGTTAAAAACCGTGAGGCATTCGATCTCTTTGCAAACTTTGAGTTCGGGAACATTGTCTATTTTGCGGTCGCCTCCGTTTGCAAAAATATCCGGCTTTATTAAAGCAAGCTCCTTTGAAATACTCATGTCGGCCGGGTTGGGTCCATGGTTTGTAAGTACAACTTCATCCACTCCCGCGATCGCTTTGATTATCTCGACTCTCTCTTCCTGCGGCATGAAAGTATAGCCTTTTTTCCTTAAAAGCCAGTTGTCGTTGTTTACTATAACCACAAGCTTGGAACCTAATTTTTTGGCTTCCTGAAAAAGCCGTATATGCCCGATATGTACGGGATCAAAACCGCCCGAAACCGCAACTGTTAAGTGTTTTTTAGGCATGCTTCAAAACTTTTCTTATATAACTCTAAATATACCTCTTTTGTAAGCGCCGCAACCGGTCGCGCGGGTTTGAGTCCGCCCAGCATGGCAAGCTCCAATTTGGCTTTAAGGTCCGCTAGGTCGCCTACTTTAAAAATATTTTCCGGTTCCAAAATTTCGGGAGCAATGCCGACGTCGGACGAAATTATCTTAGCTCCGGCGGCTGATGCCTCAACCAGCGTCATGCTATAGCCCTCGTAATTTGACGTCACTAAAAACAGATCGCAAGTTTTATAGTAAGATGCCAGATCATTGTTATATGGCTCGAAAAACACGTTCTTTACGGCCATATTTTTCAGATTTTCAATTTCGGGCCCGTCCCCGACGACT
>CAZXFC010000010.1:9348-26445 GCA_964640425.1 uncultured Candidatus Saccharibacteria bacterium
CTTCAGATCCTTGACGGCCTCTATTGCGAACGCGATATTTTTTTCTTTGGTGAGGCGCGAAGCCATTAATATGATAAATTGCCCCGGCCGGACCAGATGCAAATCCGTTTCTATGCGCGCATTTTTTATTTTTTCGACATCAACAAAAATTGGCAAGACTATTATTGGCGGTTCAACCGCCGCTTGGCGGTTCAACCGCCAAGCTTCGATAGAATTTTTGATTCTATCGCTGGCCACCCTGATGCCATCCGCTCTCGGCAATAGAAATTTTGCCAGGCTTACGCGTATCTTATTCAAAAAATTTTGCTTATAAAAATATTGGCTGAAAATATCAGTATGTATCTGCATCTGCCACGGCACGCCGTACAAATTGGAGAGAAGCCATGCCAAAAATGCGTGCTCTACATCCTGTGCGGTAATTATGTCATACTTTTTCTGCCGCATGACACCTTGGACAATTAAGAATTTATGAATAAAGCTGAAAATATTTTTACGGCAAAGCAAAATATCCATCTCTCCGAGTACGGCGCGGTATTCCCGCATTCTTTTCTCGGCGGACGAATCAATGACGAATACTTTCGGATCCCCGCTTATCATGAGCACTTTCATAAAACTTGAATTAGTTTTAATGTTTGATCTATCATCCTCTCTTTTGAAAATTCCCTTGCTTTTAATTTGGCATTTTCCGCCAGTTGTTTGGATAGTATGGCATTCCCCAAAATCTCCAAAATCTTAGATTTTAAAGCAATTTTGTCGTTAAATCCGACCAAATAACCGGATTCTCCGTCTTTGATGAGCTCGGAGTTGCCTCCGATGTTTGTAGTAACAACGGGCGCGCCGATCGCCATCGCTTCCAATATCTGGTGCGACAGGCCTTCGTAGGAGGTATTTAAAACAAAAACATCCGCGGCCGACAAATAGAGCAAAAGCCTCTCTTTCGGTTCATCATTTAAAATAAAAAGTTTAGCGCCGGGAAATTTTTTGGAAATTTCCGGCATAATTTCGCGCAACGCTCCGAAACCCTTCCACGGCACCAGCCTGCCCGCTGAAACTATTATTTTTTCTGTCAGGGAAAGTTCTAATTCCTTCCGCGCTGCTTCTTTCGTAATAGCCGGGCTTGGCGGTTCAAAAGAATTATAAATAACAGCAATTTTTTCAGGCTCAATACCCCACGCCATGATAATCTTCTTTAAATATTCGCTCGGCACAATAATTTTGTCCGCCCGGCCGGCAACGAATTTTTCTACTGTCCTTAAAAATTCAACCCGCCATCCGTATTTTTTATTTAAAAACTCATCCAAAACTTCTTTAACACCGAATCTCTGCGTTCCTTGCTCCCACGCATAATCACCCACTACCTTTAAAATAAATTTTTTTCTCCAAACTTTCGCGGATATCAATGCCGATATCCCCGAATTCAGAACATCCTGCGCGAATATGATGTCCGCGGCGGGCGCGGCAAAAAATATCTTAAAAAAATAAATCGGCTGGCGGATCAACCAAGGGAATTTTTTGAGTACGCCGTAAGTTATTACGCGCACGCTTATCCCCTGTTTAGGCAATTCTTCAAATAAAATCCTGCTGTAAGTTGCCGGACCGCCGATGTCTGGCGGATAAATACCGGTGGCAATCAATATTTTCATACCAATTTGTTAAAAATATCTTTCATTTTTAAGGCCACATCGTCCCACAAATATTTGGCGCGAATGAGAGCGCGGGCGTTTGATATCATTTGAGCCTTTTTTACCGGGCTTAAAAAAAACGCCGTCCTGATAGCCTGCTCCAGACTATCGATATTATCCGGTACGGCAAAAAAACCCGTCTTCCCTTCCCATAGAAAATCCGGGATGCCGCCGACAGGAGTACCGATGATAATAAGTCCTGCGGCCATTGCTTCCAAAAAAGAACTTCCGAGACCTTCGCTACGCGACGGGCGCACGAAAATATCCGCGGCGGAATAAAGCTTGATTAAATCATCATAAGGCACGCTTCCCAAAAAATCGACTTTGTCCTTAATACCAAGCTCTTCGCACAAATCCGTTAATTGTTGTTTTTCTTTTCCGTCGCCCGCGATAATCACCTTGAAAGGATAGTCGTCTTTGATCCTGGCGGCGGCAACCAGTAGCAAATCCAGCCCGTTTTTTCTGACCAGCCTGGAAGAAGAAAAAATCACTTTTTCCCCCGCAAACTCCGGATGGCGTATATCAAGTAGTTTTTCATCAACACCATTGGGCACCACATCCATCGCTCCTTTGTAGCCCCTTTCTCTTACTATTTTAGCCAAAAAATTGCTTATAGCCGTAACGTAATTTACTTTTTTGAAAATACGGCGCCACCAAAAAGCCGAAAGACCCATATTTCTCGGACTAAATTCCCATTCTCCATCTCCCTCCTGGATGGTCAGCACGAACGGAATATTTTTTCTGAATTTTCTCAAGATATAAGCGCCTATAGAGCTATAAGAAACCATAATGCCCCAAAGGAGCATTTTTCTTCCTTGGAATTTTTTTGTAAGCTCCATGCCTTTTCTTGCGACCAGGAACGGAAATATGAACATCAGATCAAATACCGTTCCAAAACCCAAGCGATGAATAAAAACTTCATTTCCGCGGGCGTCCATAATTTGCTCCGCCGGCAATCCTAAATTGATGCGGTGAGTAATTATATGATATTCAAAATCACGGGCCGTGCGCGCGATTATCTGCGAGACGGCAATCTCCGCGCCCCCGACCGTCGGCTCATAAAAAGATGAGAATACGAAAACTATCGGTTTTTCAACCATATTAATATTATAACTCCCAAAAGCGCTCCCCCCAATATGCCGCCCAAAAGCCATAAATATTCGCCCGAAAGAAGGGTTGAGGGATTAGCGTTCAGGGTTGAGGCGGTAAAATCGGCTGTTACAGCCGCGCCCGGGAAAACACCCGGTGTTTTTGGGGATTCAACACCGGGTGTTGAGGAGGGCGCGGCTGTCTTTGTCTTCGTCTGAACATAATCCGCATTTTCCGCTTTAGGCGTCGCGGCGGCCGTAATCCAGCGTGAAGACTCATTCTTGGCGCGCTGAAGCGTCCGTTTAGATACGCTATCCCCGCCGAGCGCCCACTCATTTGACCCGTCCACGCGGTCTATTTCAACCCCGCTTGCGTCTTTCAATATTAAAATTTCTCCGGCGTTCGACAATCCCTTGCCAAACGGAGTGATCAGATCAGCTTTAATTCCGGAAACGGAATTATCATCCGTCCGTTCGATTAAATAATAATTGTCGGTTGAACTGGAACTTTTGAGATTTATTTTTGTGCCGCCGTCGGCGGTTACCAAAGTCCAGCCCGCCAAATTCCATCCCTCTTCCGGTGAGCCTGTCGAACCGTGGTCCGAATATAATTCAATCCACTCATTGCTTGCGCTCTCCTCTGTCCCCATCCACGCGACTTCGTTGATAATTACTTTGGCCGAAACCGGAATTGCCGCTCCGAGCAGAAGTATTAAAAAAAATAAACGCCCCCATTTCATGAGGGGAGCGTAGCAGTTGGACAAAGCAAAATCAAGTCAAAAAACTAATATCTCAAAAGATTCAAAATATTTCTGGCGCCTTCCGCCGCCCGAAAACGCTGGGAAATCAGATGATTTAACATTGATACGGCTTGGTGTGGATACACAACACAAAACTTCTTTTGACTGCCGAATTCTGTGTGCAAACTGTTTTTTTCTGATCCCCCATACAAATTTAAATCAGCCTGTATCAGTTTACCTTGGTTGTTACTGACTATGTCGATAGCAGTTATCAGCGCATATTTTTCTTCCGTTATAGCGCCCGTTTTTTCCTCGACTTTCAACATATCCCCGACCGCGATTCTATTTTGTTCGTAAAAAACAGCCGTAACCACATCGCCGTTACGCTCTGCAATTTCGAGATTATACATTAAAATATCCTCCTTAGATTTTTTATCTACAAAAAGCAAAGCACGTATTACGACGAAAATCCAGTACCGAACAGGATGCGCGTTAACTTGCCTGTTTTTTTATGCGGAAGAGCGTAAAGGAAAAATCTAGAAGCGGTAATAGCAGAGAACATACTCACTAAAATTCCGAGCAAAAGCGTAAGCGCAAACCCACGCACCAAACTTGTGCCGAACCAATACAGGATTACCGAAGTTATAAGCGAAGAAACGTTTGAATCACGAATGGAAGTCCAGGCTCGTTTGAAGCCCTCGGACATTGCCATTTCCAAACTGCGCCCGGTTCGCAGCTCCTCTTTCATCCTTTCGAATATTAGAATATTCGCGTCAACCGCCATTCCGATGGATAAAATAAAACCCGCGATGCCGGCGGAGGAAAGCGTTACCGAAATTAATTTAAAAAGAAGCAAAGTCAAAGTTGAATAAACCAGCGTGAGGGCTAAAACGGAAATGAGTCCCGGAAGTCTGTACCAAAAAATCATAAAAAGCATGACTGCAAGGGCGCCGTAGATGCCCGCTTTCATGCTTCTGATTAATGCGTCTTTGCCAAGAGATGCCTCCACGCTTTGCTGTGATATCAAAGTAATAGGCACAGGCAGAGCGCCGGCGTTGAACCTGCGGACCAATTGTTTCGCTTCGTCGTTGGTAAAACTGCCGGTTATCTCGGCCTTGCCTCCGCTTATTTTCTCGCGCACTACCGGAGTTGAAATAGGCGCGCCGTCCAAAAATATCGCGACCGGCGAGCCGACATTATTTTCGGTTATCTTTTCAAAAAGTACCGCGCCCTCTCCATTGAATTCTATTGCGATTTGGGGTTGGCGCGTGTTCGGATCAAAAGATAAGGTGGCGCCTTTTACATATCTGCCCGTAAGTTCGGTGGACTGGAAATCCAAAAGGCTGACGGTCGAAGTTGCCAGAGGTTTGCCGTCAGCGCCTTTTTTTAATTCCTTAAATTCCAAATAAGGCGTCTCACCGATGCTTTTTACCGCGTCCTGTATGTTAAATACTCCCGCAAGCTCCACTATTAACCTCCGCTCCCCGCCCACATTTTCCGTCTGCACAACAGGTTCGGCTACGCCGAAAAGGTTGATCCTGCGCTCAATAACGTCGCGAAGCCCCGCCATTGCCTCGTCCGGGCTTTGCCCGGTGCCCAAAGCGGAAGTGTCCCCCTTATAAACTAGGTGCGTCCCTCCCTGAAGATCGAGTCCCAGCCTGAAAGGTTTTATCCATCGGCCGACGCTCCCCGGCAAGTTTAAATGCTCGCCCACGTCATAGAAGCCGGCCAACAATCCGATTATCAATACTCCCAATGCATAAAGACGCGCTTTTTTTCCCAAACTCATAATTCGTCCATTATTTCACAAATATAAAAAAATGCAAAAAGAAAAGCGACATTGCTATGCCGCTTATGATTATTACTTAACAAACTCTATCTGCAAATCAAGCTTCGGATTTTGAGTAGGATCTATGAATATCGGCTTAATTGGACCCGAGGGCCAGTTGAATGGAACCGGAGTTAAAAATCTTTTTAAGTTTTTGAAGAAAAAACCGATCTCAAACGGCGCAATATAATTGCCATAGCCGTTAATCCAAGTAGGGTCGGCTGAACCGTCAGGCGCAACTTCGAGAAGAATTTTTTTTATTTTTGATACGGTCAGATTATTAAAATTTGCCGCCATTTTTAAAGCTTCGTTTCTGGTAAGTTTTCGCACATCGACAAGGTTTCCGACACCAATGATTACTTTATGATTGACCTGGCCATCTTTATAATTGTAAGCTTTCGCCGCTAATTTTGCCGTCCTGCTTGAATTATAAAATAATATCGGACCGCGGTAATCCCAGTTCCAGCTTCGAGTTTTCACGCCCTCATAATCGTCGACTTTCAGGTGCCCATCGAAAACCATATCGTTAAACGGATACCAGTTAGGAAACACCGGCATAATTACGCCATTTTTTCCCATAAAAAACTCCAATCTGAAAAAGAGAATAGCAAAATGGCTTTACTTTAGCAATATCAAAACCAAGCGTCTCACCACGACCGTGTTCAGATACTGGCTTTCATATAAAATAAAAACATTAAATCAGCCGCTCGAGCAAATCTTCCGGTGTCGAGACGACTTCGTGGACGAGTTTGCGGACGGAGGGTTCTTCGTAGAGATCGTGAGGATAGTGCCCCATCAAGGTTTTTTCGTCAAGCGCGTAGACCATTTTTCCCAATACTGCGGCGGCGAAAAGTTCGCCAGCAACATTCGCCCCGACATAACCGTCTTTGTTAAAAACAAAACAAACATCCGCAACTTTAACTTTGCGGAACAAATGATCGTAAACCTTTCCGGCAACCTCGGCGCGGTAAGCGGGATGTTGCAGCCGTTCCTTTTCGGACAGGTTGTGCAATTGATGCATATCCATCGAAAATTCCGGGTGGAGCACGGTGATCCGCACACCTTTTTCTTTTGCGGCGTCGTGCAGGCGCTCCATAAAACCATGGAGATCTTTCGCGAATCGCTGCGATGAGCAAAATACGATGGATTTCACACCTTTATCTTACGCTGTTAAAAAAAACAGGCAATCCACATGCCCGTTTAATAAAAAATATTATTCCAATATTTGAGTTCGTAGCGTCCGCTTGACCCGAGCTTAGGATTCCAATCATATTGCGAAACTCCGCAATTCTTGTTCTTGTCGTCCTGATAGAGCTCCACTAATTTTTCTTCGTTAATCCGTTCCAGATGATATCGAAAAGTCTGCATGGTAACCCCGTGCGTCACAATCAAAAGCTTTTGCTTATGCCTATTGGGCCGGAAAATAATATCGAGAAATTGATGCGTTCTCATACATACATCCGCCCAGCATTCGCCGTTCGGAGCACGCGCGTAAAACTTCCCGATTTTTTTCCGTTCCGGTGAAAATTTGTCGTATAATTTCCTTACCGCTTCAGAATCGCCGACTCCGATATCGAGATCTCCGAAATTTTGTTCGGTAAGAAATAAATTCCTGAAAAACCGTTTCTCCATTCTCTTGCGCGCTCTCAAGCCAAACTCACTTACTATGAGCTCTGCGGTTTGAGTCGTTCTTAACCATGGACTGTAATAAACGGTTTCGAATTCTCCGAATTTCTTAGCTAAATCCCGCCCAGTTATGATCGCTTGCTCTGCACCTCTCAAAGTCAACGGTGTCCTATGATCAGGGACTCCGTCCAATTCTTCCGGAACCGTTAGAATGGATCCTCTTCCTTTTTCCGCATGCTCATTCCATTTTGATTGTGCATGCCTTACTATCACTAAAGTCTGCGGTCTCGAGATCACTTTCTTCTCCTTTTTTGTTTTGATTCTAATTAAAATTTAACATATTTATATTTTTTTGTACAGAAAAAATCAGGCAATGGTATTGCCTGATCATATAAGTTTCAAAATGCTGAACAAAAAATACATCGGGGGTTCGAGGCCCGGACACTGTTTCCACTCCGGAAGTTTATTGGTTGCTTTTACGATTTGCGGGAGGTTTTCCGGCGAAAGCTCAATGCCAACCACAAAAGCTACGAAATCTTCCAGGCGTTTTGCAATATCCACGATTTTTGCTTTGTCGGCCCAGAGATAGCTTTTTGCCTCATCATCCGGCTGTTTGATATTGACGTCGCCGCTCCATTTTTCCGCTTCAACAACGCTCCATTGATGATGCGTTCCGCCTTCCCTATTGCATGGGTTTGGGAGTTTCATTTCCAACCTGATTATGCCCTCTTCCATCGTAAGTCCGACCTCTTCGCCCAGTTCTTTTTTGGCGCAAACCAAAGGCTCGTCGCCGTCCCCATGCCCCGCGGGCAGCGCAAATCCGAAATTATATTGCTTTCTTTCGATTAAAAGTATTTTATCGGCATTTCTTACCAAAATCCCGACGCTGGTGTTATCACATGGTATTTTTCCCATTTCTTTTTCTCTTTTATCTACGCCAACCTTAACACCAAATCTTCCGGCTTGTCAATTATTTCGGTAAATAAAATATCACGGCAGATCTCTCCGCCGAGATTCGCAGGCTGCTCGGGTTCGAGTGCGTAGATAACCATATTTTTCCCGTGCGCAAACCCAAGCTCGAGCGTCGTATTTATGCCGAGATAGCCTTCTTTGTTGTAAATGTAGCAAACATCAGCTTTGCGGATTCGGTCAAAATGCTCATGCACCATAGCCGGAACGCGGTCGCGGTAAGATTTGGATTTAAGTCGGTCTTTTTCGTTTTTTCTCAGCATCTTCTCTCTTTGGCGCTCAAAATTCGGCTCGAAAACTATCGGAACCCCGAACTTCCGCAATTTCTCCGCGAACCCTTTAATTTCTTCCTTATAGCGCTGTGACCCGCAAATTACGACTGATTTCATAATTTTTTTATTTCTACCTGATATTCGTTGCATAAATCCATATCTTCATGCTAACTCTGCAAAAGAAAAAAGCAAGCTCGGACGGCTTGCTTTTTAGTGGAATATAATTCTTATCTTTTCGTGCGCTTCGTAGAGCGCTTCCGGTAACGCGCACCCTTTTTCTTCGGCGATCTCTAAAGCGGTTTCATGCATGACGATTTCATTCGTCTGCAAATCAATAACTGTCCGGAGTTCAAAAAGTTTTTCCTGGTATTTTTGAGCGTCCAGGACGCGGGCATGATTTGCTATCTCAAGCTCGCATTTCAATTTATAAACTACCGCTTCCAGCATTTTTACGCGATCCGCATCTGAAAGCTCCGTCCCGGAAAGACAAATCCCTTTCTCAACTGCGTAATCAAAAACTTTTTTTTGAATTTGGCCGTCATCCGCCTCCAGAGTTACTATTAAACTCCGAGGGTTGCTTTGGCCTCCTTCGGTTTCGCTAAAATCGGCTTTACTGTTGTATCGAACTCGAATCTCTCCATAATGGTCATAAATATGCGCGTAGATCATGCCGCCCTCCCTTTCTTTTCGGTCATCGAAAGATATTTTATTACCGCCTCTTTTAAGCCGAGATTCGGAAAGTGTGCCATGGCGTATATTGCATCTTCTAACTCTGCCGTTGCCCCGTGTGGCTTGCCGTCAGGCCCGACAATGGGCACCTCAAGCGCAATTTTAGGTAATTTTGCGAGATGATGCTCTACCTCGACGCCTTTTTCGTTTAAGGCACAGAAAACGTATTCTACGCCGAGATCAAAAACTTTTGTGCCATTAATAAACATAAAACTCTTAACATATTCTGTTCTCATAAAAACTCCCCCTGCGAATCTTACATCGCTCAAATATCAAATTTCTACTTCCATTCCTACCATAAATTCTTGCAAAAAGCAAGCCCCGTCAAGCGACGGGGCGCAAAAAACTATTTTTTAGAACTTTCTACAATCGCGATACTTGCCGAACATCCAAGCCGGGTTGCGCCGGCATCGAGCATCGCTTTCGCGATTGTGAAATCTTTGATCCCACCCGAAGCCTTTACTCCCATTCTCTGACCGACGGTTGCGCGCATCAACGCCACATCTTCAACGGTTGCGCCTCCGGAAGAAAAACCGGTCGAAGTTTTCACGAAATCAGCGCCGGCATTCTCTGCGATTTTGCATGCAAGAATTTTTTCATCGCGCGTGAGTAAACATGTTTCAAGAATCACCTTGAGTGTAGTTCCATGTTTAACATGACAAACGGCTTTTATATCCGACTCAACACCGGCAATATTACCGGATTTTAGCATGCCGATGTTCATCACCATATCCAGTTCATCCGCACCAAGCCGAAAGGCATTATACGCTTCAAACGCTTTAGTATCGCTTAAGCCGGAGCCGAGCGGAAAACCCACAACCGAACATATCCTAATATTGGATTTTTTAAATGAGCCCAATTGCCCGGCGCACTCCCTGACCCAAAAAGGATTTACGCAAACCGATGCAAATCCGTATTTCTTGGCCTCTTCGCATAATTTTATTATTTGCTCCTGTGTCGCGTCAGGTTTCAACAAGGTATGGTCGATATATTTCGCAATATTCATAAAACTATCCTAACAAAAAATCAATCTGGACTCAATTTAGCACGCAAAAAAAAGTAATAATAGTTGTAAAAAAATAAAAATGTGATATATTAACGCAAGATTGGAGGTAAACATTGAAAAATAAAACGAAAACTAAAAAGAAAAAACGCGGCGAAGGATAACAAATGGAAAACAACCGTTATATTGCGAAAAATGAAAACGCAACGATAATTACCAATGAAGGCTATGAATATTTAAAAGACATCGTGACCGATCCATACGGCCCAATCTATGCTTTTAAAAACACTTCTGACCCGGTTTTGACAGCCGCCGCAATGGCAAGGCTTTCTCGCCGCGGCGACGATCTGCGCTTAATTTATCTGGATGAATTTGTTAATTTTGAGGAAAACGCGGATGTTTTTCTCAAAAAAGTCGTCTCCGGATTTGGAGATGATTCCGTCAAACAGCTAATTTTCCTTCCAATCGCGGTGGAAGAAGCCTCCAACCTGCTTACAAAGCGTTTGGAGTGGGGGCGATTTGCGGGATATCTTGAGCAGTCAACCAGGTATATATATTTCGATAAGCCGGACAAGGATGGGAAATTCAAATATTTTATCCCCGCAAATCTTCCTGTTGAAATTCACTTGCGCTACATATCGGATATGGATGCTATTTTTCATTTATATTCGGATATGGTGCGAAAAATTACCGATGTCATCCGAATCAAAAAACAGGATCTGGAAAATAAAATGGGACGCACGGCATGGCTCGGGGCAACCCGCGCTGAAGCGTGCGACGCATCGCGCCCCGCGCTTCCCGTCGCCACAAAATCAACCGTCGGAATAGTTGCGACGGCCCAATCCATCGAATCTCTGATTTTGCACCTGTCCGCTGAAAATCTCCCGGAAGCGGTAGAAGCCGGAAAATCAATTTTGCGCGAATCCCGAAAAGTAATCTCCGCTTTTTTGGAAAGAGCGGATATGCCGGCCTACGGCGGCGCATGGATAGTGCACAGGAAAGATACAAAATCGGCGATGGAACAGTTGGCAAAAAAATATTTGCCGAATTTTCCCGTAAATTCCGAAGAAGTAATGCTATTGGATTATTGGCCGAAAAACGAGCTTTCTCTTGTGCCGGAAATGCTTTTTGAATCGTCAACGCTTCCGCTTAAGATGATCAAAAATCGGGTAAAAGACTGGCCGCTTGCGCAAAAGCTTGAAGTGTTCAACGCATACATGGGCCAAAGGCTCAACCGCCGCCATAAACCCGGCAGAGCGCTTGAAAAAGCGCACTACGAATGGCAAATTACAGCGGACTACGGGACATTCCGGGATCTTCAAAGACACAGAGTTGTCGATATGATGGAATGGCAAAAACTGACTACGGCATACGGCTATGATGTGCCGATGCTTGTTAAAGAGGCCCTGCTTGAAAATAAATTTCAAAGATGTTTTGAAATTTCCAAAAATCTTTATGATTTATTGGTTTGTAACGAATTGGAGGAAGAAGCGCAATACGCTACGCTTCTAGGGCACAAAATGCGCTACCGCTTTATGGAAAACGCCAGGGAAGCTTTTCATCTACACGAACTCCGCACAGGACCGGAAGGACATCCCAATTACAGAAAAATAGTAAACGAAATGCATGAAAAGCTCTCAAAAGTCCATCCTGTGATCGGCGCAGCAATGATTTTCGTCAATAAAAGCGAGAATCCGGAGCTCACGCGAATGGCTTCGGAAATGGCAACCCAAAGAAAATTAGCTCTTTTGGAAAAACAATAAGTAAAAACCAACCGCGACGGCTGGTTTTTTAATTTTTTATATTAAAGCCCTAGTTTTTCTTTGACCTTTTTCCAGATCTCTTCATGGATATCTTCCGGCTTGCGGAGCCTGCCTCTGTTTGTGCACTTGATAACAAGAAAATCTTTCGGAAAAAGCTTAATCATATCTTTATACGCGCAATATGCGCGAACAAGATGTTCCTTATTCTCATGAATATCCTGCATCTTTCCCCTTTTTTTAATAAGCTTCAAACTGATGTTTACGGGAAGATCAAGAAAAACATTGATATCCGGCTTTGGGATGTTGAGAATTTTATATTCGGTTTTGTATAGCCAGCGCAAAAATATTTTTCTCTCCTGCTTGCCTTTGATCTTTCCTCCCTGATGCCCCCCATTCGATGCCGCATAACGGTTTGCCAAAAAATTCATCCCGGCATTGAGTCCTTCCCGAATCTTGAAAGAAATATCAAAACGATCTACGGCATAAAATAGAGATGCCGCATATGACGACACTGTATGAGCCTCTCCATAAATTCCGCGCAGATAATTGTTGATGAGACCAGAGGATACCTTGCTGTATTGCGGAAAATCCAAAAGCTCGATAAATAGACCTTCTTTCGTCATGCGGGCAGCGAGCATTTTACACTGATGCGTTTTTCCGGAACCATCCGGCCCTTCTATTACTATGAATTTTCCCTTTTGTCCCATATCACCTCCATACTCCTATTTGTCTTTGGGAATAATATTAAAATTCGATTCTTCAAAGATGCCTCCTTTGCCGCTGAGCCTTGCAAAAATTTTTGATAAAACTTCCGCAATACCTTTCGGTTCTTCGGCGAATTGCTCGAGAAAAATATTTTTTTCTTTGCAGTATTTTGCCGCGCGGCCCTCGTCCTGATTGTTATAGTGCCCCGCAAAAACTATTCTTGCAATCCCCTTTTGCCCAAGCTCTTTTATGCAGTTGAGGCAAGGAGTGGCAGTGATGTAAGCTGTCGCTCCGGCAAGATCTCCCCAAGAGTTGGCAAGCGCGTTTTGCTCGGCGTGAAGAGTCCTCACGCAGTGGTTATTGAGCATATCGTGCCCGACTTCGTCGCAAGTGGGCGTACCCGACATCGCGCCGTTGTAGCCGGCTCCGACCATTCTTTTATTTTTTGCCAAAACGCAGGCAATAAGCTTGCGATCACAGCTCCCGCGCGACGAATTGAGCACGGCTGTTGCGATAAAAAGCTCATCCCAACTTGGCCTTTTGGCTTCCATACATATAACATAACCCTAAATTCCAACGAACGCTAATGCCAAGTTTAACATTTTAAAAGCGCACAAAAAATTTTTCTTGTGGATATCTGGTCTTTATAAAAAAGGCTCATCCGTCATTTGACGGAGAGCCGCTTGATAGCTTTTTCTGCTTCTTTTTGTAAATCGATATAAATCGCGGTTTCGTAGAAACGCCGAAAAATAGAAAGCATTGTTTTTGTTTCGTTAATGTATTTAAGTTGCCGCTTTTTCGGCCAACCCTTTCCCATCGTACGCAGATTATCCAACCGATCGCACATTTTGATTATGCATTCGATAAGCCAGCCGTCTTTAGCCATTTTTTTTAGATACTTTTCCGCGCCTATTTTTCTTTTTCCGACAACGTATCCCGAAGTATTGTCATATCTCGGAATATTTTTTGAAAGACCGAATACCCAATCCTTCACCTCTTCGCCGAAAAGATCGCAAATCATTCCTTGTGGAAGATAACAATCTTCGACTACATCGTGAAGAAGCGCGGCAATTATATGGTTTGCGGCGACCTTTGGATCGCCATACTTTAAGAGCGGTATGTATTTCGCAACGCTAAGAGCAACTCTCCTGGGATGATTAAAATAGCGCTCTCCGCCATCGCGAATTTGCAATCTGTGGGCGGCTTTCGCCACCCAATAAGCCTGCTCGATCTTATTTCGTTCTTCGTATGTAAACTCCTTCGGCAACTTTTCAAAAAATTGTTTCCCGTTCATTTTTTATTCCTCTTTTCTAGCTCCATCCGTAACACAAAAATGTATTTTAGGCAAACAAAAAGCGGCCCTGGGCCGCTTTATTAGTCAAGCAACATGCCGCTAATTTCTTTTATCAACTTTTTCCCTACGTATGTGTCGGACCTGCGCTCGCGCAGAAGCATGTCTGCAAAAACTTTTTGCGGGGTGTTGAGAATTCTTATCTCTCTTGCCCTAAGGCATAATGCTCTGCAAACGCCAAACAACGAATGATATCCTTTTCGCATTTCATTCACTCGTATATCTAGAGATACTGTCTTATCGTTGTGATTTTGAATCTTAACGACCTCACCGCAATAATTTTGGCGCGCGACATACACAATATCGCCCTTTTTGGGAAACGGCATAAAAGCCTCCTTTTGAACTTTTTTCTGAAGTTAAACTAGCACTTTTACTTCTCCACTTCAATCCCCATGCTCCGCGCAGTCCCCGCAATAATTTTTGAAGCAGCTTCAATGTCGTTGGCGTTGAGGTCTTCCATCTTGCGCTCTGCGATTTCCTTAAGTTTTGACTTCGAAATTTTACCGACTTTGCCGGTTAATGGGTTGGCTGCTCCTTTTTCAATTTCAGCGGCTTTGCGAAGAAGATCGGAAGCCGGAGGGGTTTTTAGCTTAAAATCAAAAGTTCGATCCTGGTATATCGTAATTTCTGCGGGCACAATGTCTCCGGCCATCGAGGCGGTAGCCTCGTTGAATTTCTTCACGAATTCTCCGATATTGATGCCGTGCTGGCCCAATGCCGGACCCAAAGGCGGCGCCGGGGTCGCCTTCCCCGCCGGAGCCTGTACTTTTACAATTGTTTTGATTGCTTTTGCCATAGTTGGTTAAATGGTTAAATCGTTGAATGGTTAAGTGGTTAAGTAATTCATATCAGAAACTATTTAACTATTCAACTACTCAACTAACTTATAATTTTTTTACTTGCAAGAAATCCAATTCCACCGGCGTTTCCCTGCCGAACATAGAAACCAATACTTTTATTTTGCCGCGCTCTTCGTCCACTTCACTGACCTTGCCTTCAAAATCCTTAAATGGTCCATCGGTAATGCGCACCGGGTCCCCCTGCGCGACGTCTATCTTGTGAGTCGGCTCGCCTTTGCCCATGCGCGAAAAAAGCATTTCTATTTCATCATTTGAAAGCGGAGCCGGCGTGGTACCCGAACCCACGAAGCCGGTAACCCGCGGAGTATTCCTCACAACGTACCACGATGCGTCGGTCACAATCATTTCCACCAAAACATATCCAGGGTATATTTTGTCCTCAAAAATTTTGCGCTTGCCTCCTTTTATTCTTATCTTTTTCTCGATAGGAACCACTACCTGGAAAATCTGATCTTCCATTCCCAAAGATTCAATGCGCTGGCGCAAATTCCTAGCGACCGCGTCTTCGTAGCCCGAGTAAGTGTGCACGGCGTACCAATTTTTACCGAATTCAGAAGTCTGCTTTGGCATAATATTATATGAAAAGCTTAATTATATTGGTAAATAAATAATCAAACGCTCCCAATATCAAAGATACGCCCACAGAAACGGCGATGACCACGACAGTAAGCCAGATGGTTTCTCTCTTGGTAGGCCAATTGACCTTCCTCATCTCGACCCTCGTGTCTTTTAAATAATCAGTTATTTTATTAAACATAATGCTAATATGCTAATTTCATGCTAATAATGCTAATTGCGAATGAATTATGATTTGCGATTCGTAGATTTGCATTACATTCGTATATTGGCATCTTTTAGCCATTTTTAAAAGGCCCCCGGGCCCTTTATTTCTTCAGTATACTCCCTTGCAAAACAATGTCAAGCCTGCTTGCTTAATACTAGTTAGATGTGCTAAGCATGGAATAGAAATTGCTTTCAAAATGAAAATATATTCGCTAACTTTAGGATTAATTCTGTTGTTTTCCCCATCCGCATTCGCCGGATCTGATCCCGCAAAAACAATCCTCAACATCGGAATTTATAATGCTTCCGAATCAGAAAATCAAAAAATTTCCGAACTGATCGGTAAGGCCGAAGAAATAATGAACGGAAGTGTTTTTCCGGGCCAAAAAGCGATTTTCTTGCGGATCGCTTTCATGGACAATTGGCCGGCTTCAACCCTGCCAATTTACGATGATGGCGAATTTAAAGGGGTTGATTTCACAATCCTGAAAAGAACCTTAAAAGAACTCGTGCGCGCTGAAAATGCGGACTTATACGTCGTTTTCTCAGATAAACCGCCGGCCGTGCTCAATATCGCAACACGTAAAAAAGAGCTTTATGGCGGCGTCAATGCAGGTAATAAAATCTTGATGAAATTGTACAAAGACGAAACAGATACGCTGGCATTGCTGTTGCACGAAATCGGGCATTATTTCGGATTGGAACACGCCGATGCAAAAATATGCGAAAAAACTATATTTATTATGTGTCCAAAAAACTGGGAAAATATAATTTTCGACGAGGAATACAAAAATATCCTAAAATTCTACGCAAAAGCAAACCCGTCCCGATAATGTCAGGGCCGGTTTTTTATATATCCAAATTCTTCACCGTCTTCGCATGTGTTTGAATGAAGCGTTTACGCGGTTCCACTTCGTCGCCCATAAGCATATCAAAAGTTTTATCAGCCTCTTTTGCGTCGTCTATCGTCACTTGCAAAAGCACGCGCTTAGCAGGGTCCATAGTGGTGTCCCACAATTGCTCCGGATTCATTTCTCCCAAGCCTTTGTATCGCTGGACATTCGCTCCCTCGGTTCCTTTGGTCAGCTTATTTTTTTCTTCTTCGTTATATACGTATTTAATATCTTTGCCTTTTTGGATCTTGTACAAAGGCGGCTGGGCAATGTAAATGTAACCTTGCCGGATCAACGGTAAATAATATCTGTAAAAAAGCGTCAGAAGCAAAGCGCGGATATGCTCGCCGTCCACGTCCGCATCGGTCATTATTATGATCCTGTGGTAGCGAAGCTTGGAAATATCAAAACTTTCGGCAATGGCGGCGCCCAGCGCGATGACCAGAACTTTTATTTCCTGCGAATTTAACATTTGATCAAGCCGTGCTTGCTCCACATTCAAAATTTTTCCTGTCAGCGGAAGTATCGCCTGAAACCGGCGGTCTCTTGCTTGCTTGGCTGAACCTCCGGCCGACTCTCCCTCTACAATATATATTTCCGACTCTTCCGGATGTTTGGATTGGCAATCAGCCAATTTGCCCGGAAGCGCCAAGCCGTCCAGCGCGCCTTTGCGAAGAATCGTGTCTTTAGCCGCTTTTGCCGCTTTCCTTGCTTTCAATGCCAAAATTACTTTTTCCAGCATCGCGCGCGAATCCTGCGGGCGTTCCTCCAAAAACGCCGTCAGCGCCTCTCCCAAAACAGCCTC
>CAZXFC010000010.1:26455-28507 GCA_964640425.1 uncultured Candidatus Saccharibacteria bacterium
CGCCGTCCGCGCTTCCGGATTTCCCAATTTCACCTTCGTCTGACCTTCAAACTGCGGATTTTTTAATTTTATGGAAATAATTGAAGTCAAACCTTCGCGCACATCCTCTCCGGTAAGATTTTCATCGGATTCCTTAAGATATCCGTTCTTTCTTGCGTATGTATTGAGCACGCGCGTCAAAGCAGTGCGGAAACCGGTGGCGTGCATGCCTCCTTCCGGGTTTAAAATATTATTCGCAAATGCGAGCTCCCTGGACTGAAGGTCATCCACGTATTGCAAACCTATCTCAACCGACATGCCTTCCGCCTCTTTTACGCAATAAAAAATATTGTCGTGCTGGGGAGTCAGTCCTTCATTCAAATATTTAACGTAAGACGCAACGCCTCCTTCAAAATAAAACGAATAAGCAAGATGCTCGGCTTCTTCTTTGGCGCGATTGTCCGCGACGGAAATTTTTATGCCTTTCGTCAGATATGCCTGCTGGCGGATGCGTTCCAATATTTTCTTCCAGTCAAATTCGGGAATTTTCCCTGTCTTGGAGTCGGTAAAAATTTCCGGGTCGGGCTCAAAAGTTATCGCCGTGCCGGTTTTTTTGCCACGGCCCACTTTCACCACTTTTGTTTTCGGCTTGCCCCTTTGATATTCCTGCGCCCACACTTCGCCGCCGCGGCAAACTTCCGCCCGGAGCCAAATTGAAAGAGCGTTAACCACGGAAACTCCAACACCGTGCAAACCCCCAGATACTTTATATCCGGCTCCGCCGAATTTTCCTCCGGCATGGAGTGTTGTAAGAACCGTTTCAAGAGCGGATTTTTTTGTTTGTTTATGCAGATCAATGGGAATTCCACGCCCGTCATCCACCACTTTTACTTTTCCTCCCGGCAATAACGCCACAGCAACGTGCTTGGCGAATCCGGCCATCGCTTCGTCGATCGAGTTATCCACGACTTCCCAGATCAAGTGGTGTAAACCGTCGACTCCTGTTGATCCAATATACATTCCCGGGCGCTTGCGCACCGGATCCAAACCCTCGAGGACCATAATGTCCTGCGCGGTATAACTCGCCTCCTTTCCTCCCGTATTGGCAGGCTTATTTTTTGGTGCTTTTTTGGCCATGTTAATAGATAAATCTTAGCATAAAATCGAATGCAAAACAAACCGAAAAAACCTTGCCCCGTAAAGAGCCTTGCTTTGTTCGGGGTTGACATTTATATATAAATATAGTACCATTTAACCCAAATGGGTGGGTTTCTTAATCCCCTGGAAAGACAGGGGGTAAAAACGTAGAAAGATACGAAAGGAGAAATCTTAACCCACCCAATCTAAAAGCCCTGGCGAAATTTCGTCAGGGCTTTATTATATTAAAATAAATTATGCGTTAAAAAATCATACGAAGGAGCAAAGCGGCAAGGAACGATATTGTTCCGCAGATGGGGAAAGTGAGTAACCACGCGAACATTATCTCCTGCGATACGTTCCACCGGACCGCGGACAATCTCTTGGAAGCACCGACCCCCATAATGGATGTGGCGATGGTATGGGTTGTGCTCACAGGTATCCCGAAATACGAAGCGGCGGTTATCGTAAGCGACGCCGCGGTTTCGGCGGAAAATCCCTGCCAGGGTTCAAGCCCTACCATTCTCAATCCCATTTTGCGGATTATCTTCCATCCGCCAAGCGAGGTTCCGATACCCATCGTAGCGGCACATATCAGAATGACCCATAGCGGTATTTGAAAAGAAGGAAAGACTCCCCCCAAAACCAATGCCAGTGCGAATACACCGATAAATTTCTGTCCGTCATTGGAACCGTGGTTAAAAGCCATGAATCCAGCCGATAATATCTGAAGCCGGCTGAATATCCGCTGGTAGCGCTGGGGAGCGCTCACCGCAAAAGTTTTTTGTATCAATTTTGCGATAAATATTCCGACAAAAAACCCGAGAAATGTTGAAAGGAGAAGCCCTATCAATATCTTCTGCCATCCGCTCCACAAAAGCGCGGATGGCCCCGCCGTCGCAAGCGTAGCTCCGGCCAGCCCCGCGACAAGCGCGT
>CAZXFC010000010.1:28517-29767 GCA_964640425.1 uncultured Candidatus Saccharibacteria bacterium
CGCCATGCCGTCGGTGGAAACCCCTAGCGAGGACGGACACGCGCGGGCAGGCCCCGCCCCCCCCCTCCACCCCCTCCGCGGCCCTCCCCCGCCCGCCATTGACACCCATCAACTACCCCCCCCCCTCGGCCCCGGCCAGCCCCGCGACAAGCGCGTGCGATTCGCTCGTAGGCAGGCCGAAATGCGCCGCCACTGAACTCCATATGATAATGCTCACCATCGCCGCGGCCACGGTTTGAAGGTCAATGACCGACGCGTCAACTATTCCTTTCCCGATCGTGGACGCTACGGCCGTGCCGAACATTGCTCCCGCAATATTAAGCGCTGTAGCAAGAAGCAGAGCTTTCCTCGGGGAAAGCACGCGCGTTGAAACGACGGTAACTATCGCGTTAGGCGCGTCGGTCCAGCCGTTAACGAATTCCGCGCCCAGTATCAGAATGAGCACGAAAAAAAGAAAGGAAAATTCCACATCTACCTCGCTTCCTTGCGCACAATGGAAGATACGACGTTGGCTACGTCTTCGCAGTGATCGGTGACAAGCTCAAGCTTTTCAAAAACATCCTGCCATTTCATGACTTGCTTCGCGTCATCCTCATCGCTGAACAAATTTTCAATTGCCTTATGAAGCAAAGAGTCGGCTTTTTCCTCAAGTTCCTTGATCTCTATCACCTGTCCGCGCACCTGATCCGGCTGAAATTCCGAGAGCTCGGAGATAAGCTTCTGCAGTTTTTTCGTCATGGCCAGTATTACATCGGCGAAATCACAGGCCTCGGAACGCACCGCAGTGATGTGATAAATATCTATCCTGATGGCGGTCGCCTTCATGAAATCAATGATGTGGTCAAGCTCGTTGATCAAAGTGATGATGTCGCACTTGTCTATTCTCGTGATAAAAGTGCGATCCAGAAGATGATGCGCCTCGCGCGTCAGCTCGTCGCCCTTGTGTTCCAGCTCAACGATGTTCCGGATCAAAACTTTAGCGTTGCCAAGATCTAAAAACAGCGCATGAAGCTTTTGGGCGCAGGCAATCGTGTTAGAAATATGATCCTCAAAGATCCGGCCGAAATGCTTGTCATTCGTTTTTCCGAACATCTTTTCTCTTAAAATCTGAAAAAACCATATCACGAAGCGCATTCTTGAGCAAGTAAAAGCCCTGCCCGGAAATTTCCGGACAGGGCTGTTTTTTTATTTTTAACTAAGGAATTATCATTGAATCCAGATCTTTGGGAAATTGCGTGAGATTGCGGCAG
>CAZXFC010000011.1:0-4317 GCA_964640425.1 uncultured Candidatus Saccharibacteria bacterium
CGATAAGTTCAAGCGATACTCTCTCCATGCGGATACCCTGCGAGCCCTTCACCAAAACAATGTCCCCCTCTTTCACGAATTCCCTCAAAAATTCTGCCGCCTCTTTTGAAGTTGAAAAGCTTTTTATATTTTTCTCAGGCATGCCGGAGTCGAGCGCGCCTTCCGCCGCGAATTTGGAACGCGGCCCGACGGTCGCAAAATAATCGGCAACCTTGGAAACTTTTTCGCCGACAGCTTTGTGCGCTTCTCGAGTATATTTGCCGATTTCCAGCATATCGCCGAAGGCGACTATTTTTCTGCCCTTTACTTTTCGGCCCGAGGCCGACCAGCCTTGTGCTGGAAAACCTTCCAATGTATCCAAAGCCGCGTGCGTGGCCAAGGGCGAGGCATTGTACGAATCGTCCAGCACCCAACTCTGTTTTATGCCATCTATCAGTTTCAGTCTTCCCGGCGGAGATTCGTATTTTTGGAGAGCCACGGAAATTTCTACCATGTTCATATCAAATGCAATGCCTGCGGCAACGGCGGCAAGAGCCGCGTAGACATGTTGTTTGCCGTAAACTTTGGCAAGGCGCACAGGCACCGAAGAGCCCGCGTAATCAACTTTAAAAGATATGCCTTCTGTGCTTATCCTGTAATTTGAAGCACGGATGTCCGCACCTTTCCCGAATCCAAACGAAAGGACTTTCGCCTTTGTCCGGTCTTTAAGCTCCCAAACAACTTCGTCGTCGAAATTCAATATTGCGGTGCCTTGCGCCGACAAATGTTTTATAAGTTTTGATTTTTCTTTAGCGACGGCTTCCGGACCGGAAAAAAATTCAACATGCACCGGGATCTCGCCGACCGCCGTGATTACCCCGACGGACGGGGAGGCGACCCCGAGCAATTTGTCGAGATCCTGCGGCCGGTCAACACCCATTTCCAAAATCAATATTTTTGGGAATTTTTTTAATGTTGAGACGTTCAAACCGTCTATCATATTCTGCAGCCAGCCGAAGGCACTCTTCCATGCGGTTTCAAGCCCCAAAACGGCCAGTGCCAAGCCGATCTCGCTGTTGTAACTTTTTTGGCTTTTCCTCACATCAAACCGGCTTTCGAGAACAGCTGCGATAGCTTCTTTGGCGGAAGACTTGCCTACCGATCCGGTAACCCCTATTATCGCGGGCTTGAATTTAGCGAGCGCGCGCTTCGCCTCGAATACCATTATTTTTGTGACAATTTTTTTTATCATCTCTTTTTTATCTGTCCGGCGGAAGCGTGTAATAATTTATAATAAATTGCGTAATTTTACTGAAAGATTCTGTGAGCGTCTGCGACGCGTATTTCACGCCTTGCGGGCGTTCAAGAAAAAGGAATATCAGATATTTCGGATCGTATGCCGGAAAATATCCGAAGAAAGTGTGCAGATAATCAGCACTGTATCCTCTGGAGTCTTTGTTCGGCATTTGCGCCGTGCCGGTTTTGGCCGCGATAGAATAACCTTCTATTTTTGCCTTGCCTCCCGCCAGCTTCATATCTACAACGTCCACAAGCATTTTACTTATCGCAATTGATGTCTCCGGCCTTATAACCTGCCTGATGACTATGGGCCGGCGGTTGGGCTCGTCTTTTAGATACGGCTGCATCAGCTTACCGCCATTCCCAAGCGCGGACAAGGCCATGGCTAGCTCAATGGGCGTAACGGCGACACCCTGTCCGAAAGATGCAGTCGCGAATTCCAATTCTCTACCCGTGTCCAAATTCCGCAGATCCCCGGCAAGCTCCCCCGGCAGATCAATGCCGAGTTTTTCACCAAGTCCGAAATCGTGAAAATATTTTTTTAAATTTTGTTCGCCCAGCTTCCGCATGGCAAATACCGCACCGGTATTCAAAGATTCTTCCAGAACCTGCGTCATCGTCTGCTTGCCGTGCGATTTGCCGTCAAAATTTTTGATAGTCGCCGAACCTATCTTTATTTCCCCAGTATCAAAATAAGTCGTCTCGGGAGTAAGCTTGCCTTCGTTTAGCGCGGCGGCCATTGTCAAAGGCTTGAACACGGAACCCATTTCGAATATTTTCTGGGTAAAAGGATTCAAAAATACTTTCAAATCTTTTTCTTTTTGATAATTATTCGGGTCAAACGAAGGAGTGCCGGCCATCGCCAGTATCTTTCCTGTTTTTGGTTCCACAATAAGAACTCCGGCCGAATCTCCGTGCCAACGTTCCATAACGCCGCCTATCTCCAATTCTATATACCTCTGTAAATCGGGGTCGATTGTCAACGCAACATCTTCGCCTTCGTCTGGTTCGGAACCAAGTTGGTTCGCGATGGCTATCAAATACCCCTTCGCATCTTTTTCCGCGATTATCACACTATTTTTTCCGGTCAAAACTCCGTCATAATATTTTTCCACGCCGTACTTGCCCCCATCCTCGCCATAAAACCCGAGCACGTGCGAGAGAAAATCTCCTACTGGATAAATTCTCCACCTGGCTTCTTCAAGCTCCACGCCCTTCAGTCCAAGCGCCAAGATCTTACCCCCGTCTTCAACGGAAATCCTCTTTTTTATTATTTCATAAGGATCATTTGTCTTTGAGATGGCTTTTGAAAAAACTTCCTTGTCTATAGGCGCAACCAAATTCAACTTTTCATAAGCCCCTGAAGGATTCGTAAAAATTTTATTATTGATGACCAAATTATAACCATTCACGGTGGCAGCAGCCGCCAGCACTTCCCCGCTCTTATTTTTCAATTTGATATTTCCGCGCCTGGCCGTCTGCGTCATACTGATGCTTTGCTGATCTTTTGCGCGGGCTTCATAATAATCCCCGCTGATTATCTGCAGAAAAAAAAGCCGGAACGCGATAGCGACTCCGATGAATAAAACTCCCCCAACGAGGAAATTTAACCTATTGGTAGGTGTTGGATTTTTCTTTTGCCGCCACATTATCGGTTCTTTTTATTACGTTCAAATTTTTAGTTTCATAATAACCCCGTTCTTCAAAAAATCCTATGGAAAATCCGGCGTCAGCGTATAGGAGCTTAGCCCGCACACTGTCCAGTTCCCGCGCGAAGCTTTCATATGCCTTTGTTTTGCTTATTTTCTCGGAAGAGCCCGAAACTATCGATCCGGAAAGAAACAAATAAAACACCGCAAAACCGGCAATAAGCGCAAGATTGATTCTTAATATAGCTTTTCTTCTTGCATAGGGCAATGCGTCAACTGCCGCGATAACGCGCTGAGATTGTTTCAGAAAGTTCACCCCATTAAAAAATGTGCCGAAAAGATTTTTGGTTAAACTCGGTCTATATGCTATTAAATTTTTTGCCAACGCTGTCATTATCTAAATTTTTTCTATAGCCCTTAATTTCGCGCTTCGTGAGGACGGATTTTTCAGCACCTCTCCGCGCGCCGCCTCTACGGGCTTCTTTGTTAAAATTTTTGCTTTGTCCTTAATTGATATAAAATATTTTTTTACAATTCTATCCTCCAAAGAATGGAAAGAAATAACCGCGAGTCTGCCTCCTTTTGCCAATATACCGATACTTGCTTCCAGTCCGATTTTCAAATTTTCAAGTTCGTTGTTTGTGGCGATACGCAGTGCCTGGAAAACTTTCGTTGCGGGGTTTGTCTTTCCTTGCCTCGGCATTATCCTCTCGCAAATATCCAGCAGATCTCCCACGGATATTATTTTCTTTGTTCTCCTAGCCTCCGTTATTTTCTTGGCGAGCCTTCCCGCAACCGGATATCTTATCTCGCCGTAATTTACAAATATGTCCCGCAATTCTTCCGAGCCCGCACTGTTTAATATTCTTGCCGCCGTAATTTCGCTTGTCCGGTCCAAATTCATTATCAATGGCTCATTTCGGTCCTGAAATGAAAATCCTCTGCCGGACACCAGAAAATGCCATCGCGAAACTCCCAGATCCATCAGTATTGCATTTGCTCCGGCAAATCCCTCCCGCTCCGTCAGCTCGCCGATATCCCTGAAATTTCCGTTCACCAGCTTTAAATTCTCCGGCACATTCTTCGCCATCGCGATTATTTCTTTATCCTGCTCAATTCCCAAAATTTTCCCTTCGCTCCCTACCTCTTCAAGCATCATTCTTGTGTGCCCGCCGAAGCCAAATGTGGCGTCTATCGCTTTATCTCCTTCCTTCAAATTTAAAAGTGCTTTAACTTCGCCCATCAAAACTGAAATATGTTCGCTATTCATAGATTCTTCGCACATAGTTTTTGCAGACCTTGCGCAGCGCGACTGGCGCGAGCAGAGCAATTCTCCAGCAGGAGAATATGCGTGTCTGAAAAAATTATGTGGCAAGAATCGTGCATAGTA
>CAZXFC010000011.1:4327-25403 GCA_964640425.1 uncultured Candidatus Saccharibacteria bacterium
GCGCACAAAACTTCTTGTGTCAGCTTTTCCCCACGGCAATTTCGCCAATTTATCGGCCAGCACTTTCCATTCGGCAACCGTGTAGAGAAAAAGGCATTTGTCCAGGCCGCGCGTAACAACAACCGTCTTCCCCAGTTCCTTGCGAAATTTTGAAGGTACTGAAATCCGGTTCTTGCCGTCTATTGTGTGCAGATACTCCCCTATTAGCATTTTTTATTAACGTTTTAGCCTTGTTTATAAGAGTTATCCACATTATCCACAACTTTATCCACTTCATCCCACTACTCTTTCAGTATATCCCACTTATGAAACGCCCTCAAGTGAAACTAAAAAGCCCCTGCTTGATGCAAGGGCCTTATTTTAAGCCAATTTTTACGGATTCCCCACTACTTATTCACAGTCTCGTTCTTTTCCACGAAAACGCGCATAAATGTTGCAATAATATTGGCGTTTATTTCCAAACCGTCCATTTCTCCGACTTCAGTCACATGCCGGTCACCTGCCTCCGGAACCGTCACGCCGATTAGAACGATTTTGCCTTTAATTTCTTCTTTAAACTTGAAGAATTTCTCCAAAGTCGCATTTCCTTTCTTTGCGCTGGCCAGTACGTCTATGAAAGAAATACGCTTAAAAAATCCTTCCTGGTCCATATAGCGGATAGGCATCCATTTGCGTCCATCCTTCCCGGTCAGCGTCGGCAAAGTGGCATAGTCAAATCTTACTTTTAATTCCTTCGAATTCCAGGTAGATTGGTCAGAATAGTTGCCGTTCCATTGGCCGCAATCCTGAGAAAGGATGCTGTTTCTTCTAAAACCGAGTTCAAACGCCAGTAAAGCGAGTGACGGCACGGCTTTATCGTTTAGAATCATGCATGGAGTTATAAGCTGCAACTTTTTCCCGTCGACTGTCGAATAAGCGACTTCAATATGGCCCAGGGAAAGGTTTGTCCGGGCGCCCAGATTGTATAAAACATCGGAGCGGCGCCGGAAAGCATTATTTTTTTCAGAATGCGCCCATACGGTGTAATGCGCCATTTTATCAAATTGTTTTTGCAGCTTCTCATCGAATGGCGTTTCCGTTTCGAATCCGGCGTCGATCATGACTGCGTCAGGCGAGATAACATCGTCGATGATTTTCAGAGCTTTAATGAGATTTTTCCTGAAAATTTCCGGACCGTGGCCTCCGAGCGCTTTCGCCGTTTTTTCATCGAACTCGATTAGGACTATCTTATTTTTGATCCACTCATTGCGCCACGCTTCGTTCCTGAATGAACTGATGATATTAGCAAGAATAATCTTTGGCAGAATTATTCTGTAGCTTACAAAGCCAGCAACCAATACCGCGACAATAATCAATATCGCTTTTCGCATTTTATCCAACCTTTCTTTCAAAATCTAAACCAAGACTGGCATATTTTACCAAAAATATCAACCAAAGTTATCAATATTTAAACTTCTCCAGCAACGCCATCAGTTTGGCGGTTTTGATGGAGGCCACGCCGACGGATTGGTCGGCGCCGCCGTAGTACATAAAAAGCGTGTCGCCGATTATGGAAGCGCCGCAGGGAAAGACGACGTTGGGCACCTGACCCTCCAATTCAAACGGCATGCGAGGTTCAAATATAGGTTCGTCGGTGCGAGCGATAACAATTGCCGGGTCATCCAATTTTGCAAGCAATGCGCCGACGCGGTAGACCCCCTCTTCCGAAACGCCGTGGTAGAAAACAAGCCATCCTTTTTTCGTTTTAATGGGCGTAGAAGCAACTCCGACTTTTTTTGAATCCCACATTCCCTGGCGCGGGAAAACCCAGCGTTCCTCTTCCAGCCAGGTGCTGCCGTCAAAATCCAACGTGGCACTGCGCGCCAAATCCATTATTCCGCTCATCCGATGGATGATAATATATTTACCTTTTATTTTTTCCGGAAAAATGCAGACATCCTTATTTTCAATATCCGGCGCGGACAACAATACCGGTTTCTTCCAGTCCCATTTTTGTGCCAGAAAATCTTTTTCGTCAATTCAAGTTATAGCCGCTCTCGGAATGCCTCCGTTGTAGGCGGTGTAGCACATGTAAATGCGCTTCCCAATTTTGGTGAGACGCGGATCTTCGCATCCCGAAAATCTTCCCGCCCCGGGTTTCAGTTCAAAAGATTCCCGCGGGACATAAACAGGTTCCGGCGCGCGGTAGTCAATATCAATGCCGTTTTTGCTCGTCGCGTAGCCCATTGTTGAAGTGTTGTCATCCGACATAGCACGGTAAATAATATGAACTTTCCCATTCAGATAAATTGAAGCGGGATTAAAGACCGCTTTGGCTTCCCACGCGTGCTCTTTTACGGCTGTCATTATCTCTTTTTCGTTTTGCCATAAATTATATATCGGCTTCACTCCGCACAAAAATCTGTTCTCCAATTTTTTGAGCGAAATCGTCGCCAGACAACAGGAAACATCCGCTGCACCATAATAAAGATCTATCTTATCTTTATTTACGATAACACCGGACGGAAAAACAATGTTCGGCACATATCCGTTCTTTTCATAATATTCTTCAGGCACAAGAATTGGCGTATCTATTTTGCAATTTACTTTTGACGGGTCTTTGGGGTCCAGCAAGACGGCTTCCACGCCGAAAACCTGATTCGGAGAGCCGTAATTTCTTATGTACGAATACAAAAGCACCCAGCCTTTTTTTGTTTTGAAAGGCGGCGCGCCTACTTCAATATGGTCTTGCGGCCGTCTCTGAAGATTTAAAGAATATTTTTCAAAATTTTTGTACCAGACTTCCCATTTCTTCAAATTCCAAATATCCTCTTCCTTAGCAAAACTTGCCCAGCATATATGCGCCGGAGCCTTATCTGTGTTAACGGTCAGCACCGCCCAAATTTTTCCGCCGATCTTCTCGGGAAAAAGCGCGAAGGCTTTGGCGTTGAAGGGAGTTACCAAATGTTTTTCATCAATTTTTTTTAAATCTTTGGAGATTGCGACGCCAACCTTGATGCCGTCGGCTCTGAAAGGATAAAGTGAAAGCGCTGTATAAAAAGTATAAAATTTGTCGCCGAACTTCGTGATTCTAGGATCTTCGCATCCGAAAATATCCCAATCGCGGTCGGGCACAACGAATGGGCGCCTGTTTATAAAATGCGCGCCGTCCTTGGAATCGGCGATGCCGATGGTTGAAACGGAAAGATTTGTATTGGCGGGCGCATGAAAATGAGGAGCTGAAATGGCGCGATAAATGAGATAAATTGTACTTCCTTTTTTTATCGGGCAACCGTTAAAAACAGCTTCTGATTCCCACGACTTATTGATATTAGGTTTTAATATCGGGTTATGCGGAGATCTGTCTGCCAACATGTTAGACGGTACCGCGCTTTAGTTTCGGTTCTTTGTGATGGTATAATTTTTCCACAAAATTCTCAAAATCGCAATGCGCAACGCAAACAACACTATCAGCTCCGCCGTAATAAACTAGTAGTTTGCCGTCTTTGACCACCGCGCCAGACGCATAAACAACTCCGCCCTTGTAGCCATGATTCTCGTAGTGTTCGGAAGGTTCCAGCACGGGCTTCGGCGCGCGCGCCAATATTTTTGTCGGGTCGTTGAGATCTAAAAGCATCGCGCCCACTTTATATTTTGACCAATCCTTGTCCATACCGTGGTAAAGCACCAGCCAGCCGTATTTCGTGCGGATAGGTACGGGCCCTACTCCACGCACCCATATGTCCCAGCCTCCGCTCCTCTTACCTCCTCCGTGTGAACTATTTACAAAAGTATTTCCGTTAAAATCCAAATCATCAAAATAAGCAACGGATACTACAGGATTGATGCTGTGCAATATCGCGTATTTTCCGTTTATTTTTTCGGGAAATATCACCCAATTTTTGTGGACTTCGCCGGGCGGAGAAATAATGACCGGTTCGTCCCACTTCCAGTTTTTTTTCAAAAAATCTTCCATGCCGATGGATGTAAGTCCTACGCGAATATCCCCGTCGCATACAGTATATGTCATATACAATTTATCTTCGTCGCCGACCCTTACAATGCGCGGATCTTCCGCTCCGCCCCAGGAACCTCCCGAAGGATACCATGCGCCCGTGTTGCGCGGACCGACTTTGTGTTCGTAAACCGGATGCCCCGCGCGGTCATCAATTTTAAGGCCATCCGCCGAGCCGGCGTAGCCGAGGCGCGAGAGTCCGTCCCCGCCAATGGAGCGATAAAGAGCGTGTACTTTATTTTTGAGCTTAATTACTCCGGGGTTGAATGTCTGCCATGACTCCCATTGGTTCTCTTGCTTCGGCGTGATTATCGGATTCTTGCTGTGTTTTGAGAGGGAAAACCGGGCGATTACTTTCCGCACCGCTTTTTTCGCTTTTTTTATGATTTTTTTCTTGCTTCTTGGTTTGGCTCTCGGTTTTATTTTAGATTTCCGGGCGCGCAAAAAATTAAGAGGCTTTCTCTTTTTACTTTTGGCCGCTTTTTTAAATATTTTTTTTGCAACGTAGCGGCGTTTTTGCCCTATTTTCTCTCTACGGGTTCCGGGCGCCATGTACCTATTTTATTTTGATTTGGCAAGATTAGCAAGTTTACGCTGTGCACAATTACTGCTTCGGCCGCATCAACGGAAATATTTGTATCTCGCGAACCGGCTTATCCATAAGAAAAGCGAAAAGTCGTTCGGACACCCCAAAACCGCAGGCGGGCGGCATGCCATATTCCAATGCCTCCACAAAATCGCGGTCGTACATTTGGGCTTCCTCGTCGCCTTTCTCGCGGAGCTTTTGCTGTTCGGATAAGCGCTCCGCCTGGTCCAGCGGATCGTTCAACTCCGAAAATCCTTTGCCGTTCTCAGAACCGCCGATTACAACCTGAAAACGCTCCACCAATCCGGAATTTTCGGCGCTCCGTTTTGCCAAAGGTTCCATAATGACCGGGACATTTACCAAAAATCCCGGCCCGCCGATATTTTTCCTGCAATATTTCCAAAGATTGTCTATGGCCCTGGTTACGTTGAAACCCTTTTTGTCGTAAGTTATGCCATGCTTATCCAGCGCCGCTTCCATTTCCGCGAGACCCGCTTCAAGAACATTGATCTTCGTATGTTTTTCGATGATTGAGACAAAGTCGTATTTTTCCCATTTGCCGCCGAAATCGACTTCAAATCCTTTTATTTTGAATTTGAGCGTGCCAAAAGTTTTTTTGATGACATATTTATACATTTCCTCAACGAACTCCATTCCCTTTTCGTAGTCCGCATAAGCCCAATAAAATTCCATCTGCGTATAATCCTGAAGATGTTCGGCGTCCATTCCTTCGTTTCTAAATATCCTGCCTATCTCAAAAGTTTTTTCCAGGCCCGCGATCATCAGGCGTTTCTGCCAAAGCTCGCCGGCCGATATCCGAAGATAAACATCCATATCCAAAGCATTGTGGTGCGTAAAAAAAGGCCTTGCGTCGGCTCCTCCGGCGGTAACTTCAAGAATCGGCGTCTCCACTTCCAAAAATCCTTTTTTAAGTAAAAATTCGCGCATTGAGTTCCAAAAAATCGAGCGTTTGATTAGCATATCCTTTACTTCCGGATTAAAAAGCATGTCCAAATACCTTCGGCGCAATCGCTCCTCGACGTCCTGCAGACCATGCCATTTTTCGGGTAGCGGCCGGAGCGACTTAGAAAGCATCTGCCAACGCACCGCTTCTATAGTCGGCTCTTTTTGTTTTGTATAAAACGGTTTTCCCCAAACGGCAATAAAGTCTCCTGTGTCTAACGTTTCCTGTAATAATTTAAAATCTTCCGATCCCAATTTGTCCTCCGCGGCAAAAACCTGCAACTTGGCGGTTGAATCGCCAAGTGAAGTCGAACCGCTTGCGGTGAGTGAAGTCGAACCGTCAAATATATCCAAAAACATTATTCCCCCGTGCCCGCGCTTGGCCATCACGCGCCCCGCAATGCCGATGGCTTTCGGTTTTTTGGAAGCGAGTTTTTTAAAATTTGTTTTAAGACCAGCAATTTCGGAGATAACAAAACCCGCCTTTGCCGGATAGGCATCCAACCCTTTCTCTTTCAACAAGTCTAATTTTTTTACGCGCCCTGCGCGAATTTCGTCTCCGATCGAAGTCATAGGGTTAAGAATACCACAAAATAGCCTTATTTTATAATATATTGACTTACTTATCTTTATATGGTATAATTGATTAAGGAATGAAATTTTTAAGGAGGGATCATGAATTATTTTTTGGCTTCGATCGAACATACCGGAGGCGATAACAAGCCGGTGCTGTTGCGCTTCAACGAAGAGTTCGTTTCTCCTACAGACGCATTGGATTGCTACGCCCAAAGAATGCGTCTAGTGTTCCGAACGCATCCGGAAACATTTGAGTGCAGTAAAGGAATCGCATCGGTCAAGGTAGACTTTTTGGAGTTAAATGGACGACCGGACCATCTGCATTTAAACGAACATCTAAAAGTCGCGCGCTTCGAACTCGCGCAGGAATTTGACCTGAAACTGAAAAAGGTCGAAAACACGAAAAAATAAATCCCGAAACTCAGGATATCAAGAAATAGTTGATATGCCGCCATGAAAGCCGTGCTTTCATAGGCGGCTTTCTTTTTTTTATAAAAAAGAGGGATTAAATTATATCCAAAATTTTGTAGTTTTTCTCGCCTCCGGGAGTGAACGCTTTTACAGTCTCGCCTTTTTTGTGGCCAAGAAGTGCATGGCCCAAAGGAGACTCATTGGAGATCTTCATATCTTTCGGGCTAGCTTCCTGTGAGCCGACGATGGTCATAGTCATGCGTTTGCCGCTTTCGTCCTCAATGACCACCTGCGAACTGATGTCTATTTTTTCCTTTTGCGCCGTTTCCTTGACCACAACGGCTCGGCGTAAAATATCTTCGTATTCGGCTATCTTCGATTCGTTCAGCATTTGCGCCTCTTTGGCTTCCGAGTATTCGGCATTTTCCGACAAGTCGCCCAAGCTTTTGGCAAATTCCAAACGGTCGGCGATCTCTTTGCGCTTTTTTGTCTTTAAATTTTCGAGCTCGGTCTTTAATTTATCCAAGCCCTCTTTTGAAAAATATTCTGAATCTTGATCTGGCATAGTTATTTGATTATATCATCATCCAGTTTGGAAAGGAAATCGTTCCCCGCCATCCATTGGATCATCTGCGCCGCGCCGTAAGTTGCGCCGACGAGATTTTTTTCTGAACCATTTTCCATTAATATCGCATAAGCCAAGCGCGGACTGTCATAAGGGAAAAATCCGATCGACCAGGAATGCACTCTCCCTGTATCCCCAATCTCAGCGGTACCTGTCTTTGTCCCAAGCCGGATAGGGAGACTTGAAAGCCCGGAAGCAGTGCCAAATGTCGCGCTTCCCCTCATACCCTCTTTGATTACTCCAAAGAAAGCTTTTGGCAAAATATCTCTTTTTTTGGGGGCATAGGACAATTTTTCGACTATTTTTTTATCATTGTCCACAATCGCCCGCACTATGTGAGGGTAAGGCATAATACCGTCGGACGCAATAGTGGCCGCGTATACCGCTATCTGCATCGGAGTCACAAGCATTTCTCCCTGACCGATAGCCAAATGATACGTATCCCCTATGGTCCAGGCGCGCTCTACTTTGTGATTATCCGGATCCGGCACAAATCCCAATTTTTCTCCCTGGAGATCGATGCCCGTGGATTCGCCTAATCCGAAAAGATTATAATATTTTTTTAGATTCCATGCACCCAAACCTTTTTGATCCTGAAATCCTCCGCCGACCTCGTAAAAATAAACATCGCTTGAATACGCTAATGCCTCCCTCATATCAACCCAGCCCAAAGCTTTCCAATCCGGAAACACTGACGGTTTGTCCGGGAAATAAGGATTGGGTATTGAAATCGAACCGGTAGAAAGTATTTTCTTTGAAGGATCGATAATCCCTTCATTTAAGGCGCCAAAAGCCACGGCGGGCTTCACAACTGAACCGGGCGGATAAAGCCCGGAGATCGCCCGGTTTATAAATGGTTTTTTGGGGTCGTTTATCAAACCGGCTATGGTACCCGGAGCAACTTTATTCCCGAATGAAAGCAGGTTCGGATCAAATTCCGGAACGCTGGCCATTGCCAGTATATCTCCTGTCCTTACATCAATGACTATCCCGGCGCCGCCGGTAAATCCGCGCTCGTCGGCAATCGATTTTATTATTTCGGTAAGTTTTATCTGCAGGTCTTTATCTATGGATGTAAGCAAATTTTTTCCGGATAAGGCACCCTCGCCTACGCCGGCACTTACCACATTTCCTTTGGCATCCACCTCTTCAATATTTCGCCCGGGAACGCCTTTTAAAATATCTTCATACTCCGCCTCCAGTCCGTTGGCTCCGCCTCCTTCGTTTTTGGCGTAACCTATAAGATGCAGAAATCCCGCCGGAAGATATTTTCTTGTTGAGGTGGAATTTTCAAGCAAGGATTTTCCATTCCTGTCGTAGATTATCCCGCGCTCGGGGACTATGGCGGAAATCTTGAGATAATTCTTTTGAGACCTCTCCCGCAATGCCTCTCCGGTTATCGTCTGCAAATAAACGACTCTGACCATAAACACGGAAAAAAGAAGCAAAGAAAACAATCCAAGCCGCCTGAATACCCCGCTCTTGATGGGATTTTCCACCTTGCCTTCCAAATTTTCCTTGTGGTAGCCGGGCATATTTTTGGCATCAAGGAAAATTTCTTCCAATTCTATGCCCCTGCTATTTTTTTTGCTGCGACTGAACAATGTAAATGCTTAAAGCTATAACCGTTAAATAAAGTAAAACGTGCGCCAAATAAGAATATGACGGCGTACGCATCCCAAGAATCAATACGAACCATAGAAAAGAAAATAAAAAACTTACGGAGAAAGATATTAAAATATTAAGCCATGGAAAAACAAATGGCAATGCGTAAAATGCCGAGACCATAATGAGAGCCGGCAAAAAATAAAATCCGAATTTGGGCGAAGCCAAAACTTCAAATATGAATCCTATGATTATCACCGGAAAAAATATCATCGGTTTTTGACCGCAATAACCTCCGCCAAAGAACCCAGAGGCAAGGGACTGGATATAGTCACGTCCTGCATTTCTCTCCCTTCGTTTTTTCGGATTGCGCTTATCAAACCGGCAGGATATGAAGCCTCTTCGCCAAGCCAGACAATGTCCCCGACCGCTAAGCCCAAATCCTTGGGCAGCTCCACAAAAAGTTCGCCTCTGCCTAAGCCCGCGGCTTCGAATGTTATCTCCTTATTTATTCCCGCGCGAAGCGCTATTTTCTCGCCCAAACGCCCGATTGGATTTACCTTGCTCCAATTCCGACCCGTATCAGAAATTTTCCCCACGAATATTTTTTCCTTTGAAAGCACAATATCACCGATACTCAAACCGTCGCCATCGCCTTTATTTAAAAGCAATATATCGGAAAAAAGATATCCTCCGCCCAATCTTATCTCCGCCGGAACTTCTCCCGATGCGTTTTCACCCAGCGCTTCTTTTAATGCCCTGTTTTCGCTCTCGAGAGCGCTGAGTCTGGCCGAAAGCATGGCGTCGTAATTTTTACCATCCGCGCCTCCTCTTAAAAAATTAAATTTCACGGCGAAATACGACAGCGGGCCCTCGGCAACCCTGTATTTCAATAAAATCAAAATTAACGCCAAAAGCGCGAATATTGAAACCACATAAACCCACCTATTTTGTTTTTTTGGCTTATTCAGCATGTTTTTCCGGCGGTTTTTCGGGTATATTAACTTTATTCACATGTTCACTTGACTTTAATAATGGCGATGCTATATTGGATTTACAAATGGCTTCGGCCTCGCCCCGCTTAACTGTGGGGAGAACAATTGGAAAGCCTCAAAGCATGTCTTTGATGGCTTTTCTTATTTTATCGAATAATTCAGTTTCTACCACTCCGACTTTATTGACTAAACGTTTTGTATCCACCAAGCGTACCTGGGATGTTATTGCAAAGGCATTTCTGCTATCTACAATCCCGGCCGATACATGGTAAGGATTTTTCTTTGTTGAAGTTGTAAGCGGAACAACAATACACACATGTTTGCTGAATCCTTTCAAAATCAATACTGGGCGCTGTCCATCATCATCAGACCCATCCTGTTCAAAGCCGACATTTGTGCCAAGCGAGCACCACCAAACTTCTCGCGCATGGTAAAATTTTTCAATTCCGTCTTTATGAACTAATTTCTTTATTTCATTCCACTTATCAAAATCCTTTTCCATATTATTTTTTTTCTTTATTCTTATCCCTCTCCTCTACAAACTTTTTAACTTCTTCGTAAGTCATTTTTTGCGGCCATAATAGATTTCCTTTTATATCATAAATTGGCAAAAAATCTTTAGTTTCAGCCATTCTTTTTTGTAATTCATTTTCATCCATTTTTCCCAGAGGAATTGTGCCAATGAATAGTCTCGGAGCAATTCTGTCGCGCATAACAAAACCTGTTTCACCATATGGCCCGGTTTTTATTTGTTCCGGAACATCATCACTTCTCCATGTATTAATTTGGCCACGTCTATAATATTTTCCTCGCTTGTGATGTTTCCTATACCCGCGCTCATCAATTTGCTCTGGTCCTTCGTAATTAAATTTCTGGATGTCAAATAAAAACACGGCGCTATTCCGTTTGGCATTCGCTTTCGATTGTGCCCTACTCACCCACTCACTATTTTCAATGTGCCTACTTACTTTAGTCAGGGCAAATTCTTTTTCAACCTCAGGGATAGTGTGACCAACAATATTAAAATGGTTAAGACTTTCTTTTGTTTTTCTTGCTAAACCGGCCCATTCTTCTTTACTCCTTTCCTTTGGCCATTCGGTCGGCCAGCCAAGCAATCCATTTTCTAGTACATTAGATATGTCTTTATGATCTGAATTTCTATCTTCGGTGACCACGGTAAATGCTGTTCCATCCTTGCCTATATCCTGCACCTTTGCCATCACGCGCTCCAAAACTTCCGGGGAAAATTCGGATTCGGGCGATTGCGGTAGCGCGTTATGTTCTATTGTGTTTTCCGGTGGTTTTTCAGGCATATTAGTTATTCACGTATTCACTTGACTTTAATAATGGTTATGCTAGTCTTAAATTGACAACAGCGGATTCTATTGAGTCCCCGAAAGTCCGAGCGAAAGCTCGGTCTTTCTTTTTATATAGTGTATGATAGCTTGTTTTTGTGGAGTTTAAGGGGCCACCTCTGGTGAGGAGTCCGCTGTTGTCACTCGGATAGAGGGGTTCAATCCCCCTTGGCTCCACGTTAAAGAGCTTGTCTTTTCTTAAAGATGAGCTTTTTAATTTTAAATTATTTTTTAACATCTTTTTTTACTTCTTCTAATTCTAGAATTTCTTCAGATGAAATCCGGTCTAAAGATATTACTTGAAAAGTACGCGCGGGATCGGTCGATTTGTACAGATCATTTTTAGTTTTAATATGCAGGCGTATTAAGTCTTCTTGCTTTTCTTTTACATGCGCAAGCACATGCTTGAGCGATTCAGCATAGAGAGGGTCGTCCGGATCGGACAAGAATATTGCTTTCATTCCTGCCCAATATTTTGGCGACGGATCTCTTGGCTCAATATGCCCGATTTTTTTAATATTTTCAAAATTCGCCTTCGTTGTTAAATGCAATAAAGCTTTATCAGTTCTGTAAGGCTGCCAAAATTTCTTATATTCTTCAGGGATATTCTGGTGCGCATTCGAATATTCCAATTTTTCCGTCAGTTTTTCTGACATGTGGTTTATGTTGGAGGGATATCATAGTCATCTTCTATTAAAACATCGCGCAGACTTTCAATGTCTTCCAAAATTATTCCGCATCCGCGGACTACCGCGGTCAAAGGATCCTCCGCGACAAATACCGGCATTTTTGTTTCGCGCTCAATCAATTTATCGAGCCCGCGTATCATCGAGCCGCCGCCTACCAATAATATCCCGCGGTGCATGATATCGGAGACAAGCTCCGGCGGAGTATCTTCAATGGTCGCTTTCACCGCTTCCGTTATTACCCTCACGGATTTTGCCAAAGCTACCCGAACATCCGAATCGGTTACGATCACCTCCCTGGGTAATCCGGTTACCAAGTCGCGTCCCCGCAAAGTCCCTTCAAGCGTTTCGCTTGTTTTCCAGACGGAACCGATCGCAATTTTTACATCTTCCGCCGTGCGTTCGCCGATGACCAGTTTGAATTCATCCCTTGCGTAAGCGGAGATATCTTCATTGAATTTATCTCCTGCAACTCGCAGGCTCCTGGATGATACCAAGCCTCCTAAAGAAATTACAGCAATATCACAAGTTCCTCCGCCTAAATCAATGACCATTGAACCGACAGCTTCCTGTATAGGCAACCTTGCCCCGATTGCCGCGGCCATCGGCTCTTCCACCAAATAAACAGCGCGCGCTCCGGCACTTTTTGCCGCGTCACGCACCGCTCTTCTTTCAACTTCCGTAATTCCCGAAGGTATTCCGATAACTATTCGCGGACGAGCGAAAAGGCGCGAAGTCGAGCTGTGCACTTTTTTTATGAAATAATTCAGCATCTCCGCCGTAACTTCGAAATCGGAAATTACTCCGTCGACCAAAGGACGCACGGCCACGATATGCCCGGGCGTACGTCCGACCATTTTTCTCGCCTCTGTGCCGATAGCCACCACCTGCTCAGTTTTTTTATTTAGCGCAACAACCGAAGGCTCATTGATGACAATACCCTCGCCTCTAATGTACACGAGAGTATTTGCGGTTCCGAGGTCTATGCCAAGATCCTTGGAAAAAATACCGAAAAGCTTACCCAGCATATTTTTTTATTTCAAAAATATTTACCAGCTTCGCCTCTTGATCAATCCTCGTTTTTATTTCAACAGATTTTTTTTCCAAAGTTCTGTCGCTGATCAAAATTCTAACGGGGATCCCGATCAAGTCAGCATCGGCCAATTTTTCCCCGGCGGATGCTTCTTCGCGGTCGTCAAACAAAACCTCTGCTCCATCCTCAATGAATTTTTCATAAATTTTCTCAGCCTCTTTTTTCGTTTCTTCCCTGCCTTTCAACGCGATAAGATGCACCTCAAAAGGAGCGACGCTTTTCGGCCAAATAAAACCGCGCTCGTCATTAAATATTTCGGCTATTGCGCCCAACGCTCGTGTCGTGCCCAAACCGTAGCAGCCGGCCCAAACAAGCAGGTTTTGGCCATCCTTATCCTTAAAAACAAGGTTAAAATCCTTGGCATATTTCTCTTTCAAGGGAAAAATGTTGCCAACCTCAATCGCTTTGGTCTCTTTGGCTTCCCCTCCGCAATTGGGACATTTCAACCCTGCGACGCCGGCCACCTCCCTATTTACGGCCTCATGGCATTTTTCGCAAATATAGATCAGATCCTCACCGGCTTCGCATGGCACCTGAAATTCGATAGAATTTTCAGAAAACGTTCCGCCGGAGGCCGATGTTGAAATAGCGTTCAGCCCCAGGCGCTTAAAAACTTCCGCGTAAACTTTTTTCATTTCCGCATAATATTTATCGCGATCGGCCTCGTCCGCGTGGAAGCTATACATGTCTTTCATCCGGAATTCGCGGCCCCTCAAAAGCCCGGACTTCGCGCGCTTCTCATCGCGGAATTTCGTCTGTATCTGGTAAATTTTTATCGGCAGATCTTTGTAGGAGCTTAAATAATTTTTAAGCAAAGGATAAATAACTTCTTCGTGCGTCGGGCCAAGCGCGTATTCCCCGGCGAATTTCGATTGTATTTTAAAAAGCGCGTCGAATCCTTCCCACCTGCCGGTGGTCTCCCAATTTTCTTTCGGCTGAAGCGTCGGCATCAGAATTTCCGAGCCGCCCGCCTTGTTCATTTCTTCGCGTACGATATTTTCTATTTTTTCCAGAACGCGGAGGCCCAGCGGCAAAAAGGTATATACGCCGGCCATAAGTTTTTGCGCAAAACCGGCCCGCTCCAAAAATTTGGCGTTCTGCGATTCTTCGTCTTTGGGAGGCGTTTTACGTGTTCTGGTAAATAATTGCGACTGGCGCATATTGGAATATTAGCGTCAGGTTGGCGATAAGGCAAATTTCGCTTCAAAACTTGACATTATGATTAAATATGCTAATTTATGCTCAATTCCTATCTGTATGGATGGGTGGTTCCGCTGAACGGAACAACGGCGGGCTTTGCGCCGACCAAAGCGGTTTTTTGAAAAATAAGGAGGTGCCGTATGGCGCTTGAGAAAAATAAATTTCCTTTACTAGGCGATGATTTGAAAGAGTTTAAAATAACCGGAGGCCCCAACGACTGGGACCTATGGCTATGCCTGCGTGAGACTATCCACGAGGTAACATTTTATACCGATAAAACTTTTTTAACTCCGGGTAAAGGCGACCCGAGAACTTTTATTCCGGTAAAAATACTATCGCTGGCAAGAGGCAGAATCGAGTGGGTTATAACCGGATGGATCCTGGGCGCCAAATTATACGATACAATATTTAAGGCAAATTACAGTAGCGAAACAAGAAAAGGAACAGCTAGTCTTACAAAATAAACAAATTAAAAATGGCGCTTTGCCATTTTTTTGTTCTAAACGCCGGATTGGCCAACATCAGATGTTGGCCATTGTGATAATTTCATCCTTAGAAAGTTTTGTGAGACTGGTTTTGATAAAATCTTCGTATTCCTTAACGCCAGCGAATTGATCCAAAATTACAGATCTTTCCAGAAATTGGCCCCAACGATTTTCTCTTACGAAATCTTGGTAGCTTGACCATGGATAGATATCTTCCTTATTTTTCCAATTTTTAAGTTCCCTGGCATTTCTATGTATGTAAGCTGACAGATGCAGCAAGTATTCATTAGAATCAATAAGTTTATGATGGAAACGGCTTCCGAAAAGATGTCCGGCACGATCATTTTTGATATTAAAATATTTCGCATAGCTGTTACATAGTCTTTGAATAAACCGCGAAACCCCGGCCTCCTTGCTTTCTTTAAGTATCATATGAAAATGATTTGGCATCAGAGTGAAGCTGACCAACTGAACATTACGTGCCGCAAGAATATCATCTCTTACATCTTCTAAAGCTGCTATCCCCTCTTTTTGAAAGTTTTTTGCTAATCTTGAAATATGATCGAAAAACACTTCTCCTTGCAATATGAACACAAGAAAAAGAAATCTATTATAATCACTTTCATCCAGAAAAATATCGCGTTGCTCTACGCCTCGATTGAAAACATGATAATAAATATTTTCTCCGCCAAAATCAAATGTTTTAACCATTGGAAACATTTTAACTTACCGGCTTTAAATGGTCAACATCTGATGTTGGCCATTGCTACAAATAATTAAAACAATCCCTTTATATCTTTGAAAGTGATAAGAAGCATGAGCGCGATAAGAAGCGCTAAGCCCAAACCGTGAACCGTTGAACTTACAGCGGACGAAATTTTCTTCCCGCGGATTGCTTCGATAATCACAAATAAAAGCCTTCCGCCGTCGAGTCCCGGAATCGGAAGAATATTTATTATCGCTAAATTTATCGAGAGAAGAGCTATAAAAACAAGCAATGCGGAGAAACCCATGCTCGTCGCCTGCCCAGACAAGTTATAAATCCCCACCGGTCCGGAAACCTGCGACGCAATTCCTGAGCCCTTGATCAAGCCGCTCAAAAGCATCCAAAATCCATCGAGAGTCGCTCTTGTCGCATTCCACATTATTTGCCCGCCTTCTATGGGCGCCATATAAAACGGGATCTTTCTGATATGCACCAAAGATAAAGCGATTCCCAGCGGCCCTTCGCCTGCGGGCGGATTTGCGCGAGAAACCAGTGTAGTTGTAAATTCCGAATTTCCGCGCTTAATTACCATCAATATCTCCGTTCCTTTATGGGCATCAATGAATTTCTGAGTATCACCAACAGTTTTCAAAGTAACCGAGTCCGAGCCGCTCACTAAATTCGACACAGTATCGCCGGCCTCGAGCTTTGCCAGATCTGCCGGAGAATTCGGTGCGATTTCAACAATCATAACTTTCGCATCAGGATATAGCCCGGCTTCCTTATCTTCCAATGCTTCGAAAATTCCAAACCCCGCGATAACTACAAAAATAACATACGCCAAAACAAGGTTCATTATAATGCCCGAAGCCAGCACCACCGCCTGTACCCAGGCGGGCTTCGAAGCAAAATGTGATCGGTCCTCGGACTCCCCTCCTTCCTCGCCCATTATTTTGACGAACCCGCCAAGCGGCAGCCAGTTGAACGAATAGAGAATTCCTTTTTTGCTTTTTATTCCGAACATGCGCGGGGGTATTCCAAACCCAAATTCCTCAACTTTTATCCCAAAAAATAGCGCGGAAAAAAAATGCCCCGCTTCGTGCGAAAGCACGAGAGCAAGAAGTATTACGAAAAAGATAATGAACGTAATTATCATAAATTGAATGTAAGACTAGTGTAGCAATATATTATGAAAATGAAAAACTGTAAAATTGTTATTTTCTCCATATAAATAGGCTGTTTTTGGATATTGACAATTAGGCATTTTAGGTGTATAGTTAACTTAGGAAGCTGAATTGTGGCTTAACAATGAAATAGCAAGACTTTCTTTAGAGGAGAAAGACCACCCGCCCATAGGCGGACCACGGCGATTTTCCTCGAGAAATATCGCTTTTTTTGCGCCCTGCGAAGCCCCCGCCTACCAATTGGCGGGAAGGTTTAGCGAAGTAGGGTATTTGTAAAAAATGGAGTTCTTTATATTAACGTGCGCAAAGGAAAGGAAAGCAAAAAAGCTTTTCCCTCCCGATTCCAAATTTTAGTATCCGTAAAGCCGTGCGTCAGCCTGTCAAAAAATGCCTCTAACATTTTTATAGACTGGCTTACAGCTTTATCGATATTATATCTCCATCACTTCTTTTTCCTTTTTCGCCGCGGCGGATTCAATTTGTTTATTGACCTCCTCGATCATCTTCTCCATTTTTTCTTTTTGGGAAAATTTCATGTTTTCGGAGATGAGCTTCGCTTTTTCTTCTTCCTGTATAGTCTTCCAAATATCGTCGCGCCTCTTGCGTACCGATATTTTGGCATCTTCCATTTTTTTGCCGATTAGCTTCGCGAAATCTTTTCTTCTTTCTTCGGTAAGAGGAGGAATTGTAAGACGCAGCTGATCGCTCTCGGCTATCATTCCAAAACCCAGGCTGGCTTTTTTTATAGCTGACTCTATCGCCGGCAGATTTGATTTATCCCAGGGTTTTATCATTATACTCCTTGCATCGGGCGTGGAAATAGCGGCGACATGCTGGAGAGGCATCATCGAATTATATGATTCGATCTGAATATTCTCTACAAGCGAAGCAGATGCTCGCCCCGTCCGCACTTGCTTAATATCCTCGTTAAAAAACGTGAGAATATTTTTTATTTCTTTTTCTTCTTTTGGAAAATCGATCATGTTAGTGAATGTAAGCGAATACTTATGATAATACCATGATAATATATTCTCCCAAAAGACGGCGATTTATCGTGGGATCTGAAAGTGCGTCCATTGCGCGCAATATTCTTTTTGTACGTTCAATATTCAAAGGTGTCGGATTTTTGCGCATAATCCCCCGTACATAATCCAGTGCGCCTCGCACAAATTCTCTGAATTCCCTGGGCTCTTCGTGCGGCGGCTTTGTCGCTAAATTAAATTTCTCTTTTTTATTATCAGATGAAGAAATATCTGATGTTTTACCTGCCGCGTTGCTATAAAATTTAAGATGCGAAAACCTGGAGCGCAATGTTGGCAAAATTTTCTCCGAATTCTCCGTCGTCGCCAAGATAAAGCTCGAAGCAGAAGGCTCCTCCAAAAGCTTCAGCAACGCCGGCGCGGCCTGCCAGGATAAACGCTCGATACTTCTTATCAAAAAAATATTTTTCTCTCCCGCCAAGGGGTTCCGCGACGCATTGTCTTTTAAAAATCTTATGTCGTCTATCGAAATCGGGTCTGAATTTATCTCAAAAAAATCCGGATTTCTGCCCCAAACAAGGTTTAGGTCAGTTTTTTGACCTAAACCTTGTTTGGGGCTTTGCAATAATTCCCCCAACAAATATTCAATCGCCTCCTCTTTTCCTTTCTCATCAACGCCCGAAAACAAATAAGCGTGCGGGAGTCCCCCGTTTTTTATTTGCCTTTTTAAGAGCATTAATTGCTTATTTTCTTTCATCAATTTTATTTTTACCATTCGACAATTTATTTTCTTCATCGTAGTAAAGTTTCATCATGCGTTCGAGAAAATTTGTCGCAGTTTTTTTGTCGTTTTCCGGCAATGACTCTATGGCAATCTTCAAGTCTTCATATCCAAAAAGAAGTTTGTGTCCAGCATCCCAAGCGCTAAAACTATCTAAATATTGAACATTGCCGTCTTTATCTTTAGAAAAATTTACCGGGCCATCGTCTAAACTATATATACCCAATTCATCTATTTTACGCCTAAACGTATATATATCTTTATCTATATCATTATTTGATGCGGCTTCAAGTGCCTTTTTTGTAAGCTCCAAATAATTTTTATCTTTTCTTCTTCTAAGGTCTTCGACTTTAGCGGAAAATCCAATCGTTGCAAATTCTTGCATAACTTTTTGAGATTCGTCAACTTCTATTTTATCAACCTTATAAACATTCGGCTCGCTACCCGCCATATGCATATCAGGAATATTCTTTGGTAAAATTAAATGCAATATTTTTGTAAGATAATATCTCGCTTTAATTTGATTCGGCGTTTCTTCAATATGCTCCTTGAATTCCGCTATGACCCTGTCTTTATTTCCGGCGTCAGGATAAACCTTCTTATCGCGACCTTCGCCAATAGGCTCGTCAAACTTATCCGGTGATTTTTCAGACATATTATTTATTCACATCTTCACTTGACTTTAATAATAGACTTGATATAATGGCCTTACAAATGGCTTCGGCCCTCCCCCGCAAGGGGGTAACAAATTATGTTTCAATTAGCGCCACAAGGCGCTTTTTGATTTCTTTAAAATCATCAACCGTTAAATCGCCAATTTTATACTGAAGCCTCTTTGAATCCAAAAGCCGTATTTGAGACAAGATTACTGTACTTGGCTCTTTACTTTCAGAAATTGTGATCTGCATATAGTATTTTCCTTTCTTGGCATTTTTAGTCAAAGGTAAAACCCATAAGACCTCGTTATTGAATTTGCGCATAATAATTGCTGGTCTTAAGAACTCCTTCCCGCGGCCATCTTGTTCAAAACCAATATTTGCTCCGAGCGAAGAAAACCAAACTTCACGCTCATGAAAAAAAGGCCTTTCTTTATCTGCGTGCAGATAAGCCTTCGTATGATGCCATTTTTTAAAATCTTTCTTTTGTTCAAACTTGTTCATACATTTGCTTACGGAACAAATTGTTTTATCTCTTCGCGACGATGCTTCTTTTATATATGTCCAAGTGTTCAAGCGCGATGCCGGTGCCTTTGGCTACGCAGTAAAGAGAATCCTTTGCGACTACCGTTGGAACGCCGGTAGAACGCGAAACAAGTATATTTAAGTTCCGTAAAAGCGAACCTCCGCCCGTCATGATTATTCCCTGCTCAATAATATCGGCCGCGAGCTCCGGCGGAGTATTGTGCAATACCTGTTTGATGGATTTAACAATATCTCTGAGTTCGGATTCAATGGCTTTTACAACGTCATTGGTATGAATTTCAAGCGACCGCGGAAGCCCCGAAAGAAAATCGCGTCCTTTTATGTTCATCGCAAGTTCTTCGTCCAAAGGTATTGCCGAACCAATCGCGATTTTGATATCTTCGGCGGTTGAGTCTCCTATCGCAAGATTAAAATTTTTCTTAACATAATCGGATATTGCGAGGTCTATCTTATTGCCGGCAACCTTCACAGATATTGAGGAAACTATTCCTCCCAAAGAAATCACGGCCGCGTCCGTTGTTCCTCCGCCTATGTCCACCACCATGTGTCCTCGCGGTTCATGAATAGGAATGCCTGCGCCAATTGCCGCAAGTACCGGTTCTTTTACCACGAAAGCATTTTTGGCTCCGGCTTTTATCGCGGCCTCCACAACCGACCTTCTTTCATTGGAAGTGACGCCTGCGGGCACCGAAACCAATACGTCGGGTTTCAGCAAATTCCATTTTCCCACGGCTTTGCCGATGAAATAGCGCAGCATCGCTTCGGTTACGCGATAATCAGCTATCACTCCGTCTTTCATGGGACGATAAGCAATGATGGTATCCGGAGTTCTGCCGATCATCACTTTCGCTTCATTGCCGACCGCGAGAACTTTATTTTCCGGCATTGCAACAGCCACGACTGAAGGCTCGTTCAAAACAATGCCTTTGCCATACACAAAAACAAGCGTGTTCGCGGTTCCCAAATCTATCCCTATTTTTTTTACAAGTAGTGGCATTAAATTCTTATGACTTTAGCACCGATAGCGCGGAGTCTCAAATCTATCTTCTCATGCCCGCGATCGATCTGGTAGATGTTGCCGATCTGCGACTCGCCTTCCGCAATAATTGCCGCAATCATGAAAGCAAGGCCGGCGCGCAAATCCGGACTTTCCAAAATCCTACCATAAAGCCGCGTAGGACCGTTTACTATGGCCCTATGCGGATCCATCAGCGAAATGTTCGCGCCCATGCGATTGAGATCGGCCGTGTAAGCAAGGCGGCCTTCAAATATAGTTTCGTGTATCAGGCTCTGCCCTTTAGCTTGCGTTGCAAAAACCGCAAGGGGCGCTTGCAAATCGGTGGCAAAGCCGGGAAATTCTTTCGTCTTCACCTGTACGGCTTTTGCGTTTTTTACTTTTTTGACCAGCGCGGAATTTTTTTCCAGTTTTACCTCAACTCCCGCTTCTCTGAGGACGGCTGTAAGCGAAGCGATCTCTTCCGGAAAAATATTCTTTATCAAAAGCTCATCCGCCGCCAAAGCCCCCAATATCAAAAAAGTTCCCGCCTCGATCCTGTCCGGTGGCGCAATAAAAGGCTCTCTGCCGCTCAACAATTTCCCTCCGCTCCCTTCTATGCGTATCGTGGTAGTTCCGGCGCCGGTGACACAAG
>CAZXFC010000011.1:25413-27280 GCA_964640425.1 uncultured Candidatus Saccharibacteria bacterium
TTATTTAAAAAATCCGCCAAATAAAATATTTCGGGCTCCATTGCGCAATTCCGCAAAATTGTCTCGCCGCTTGCCAGCACGGCCGTCATCATCATCCCCTCCGTGCCGGTTACGCTTTGCGTTTTGAAAGTATAATCCGCTCCTTTCAAGCCCTTCGGCGCTTCGGCTTCATATATTAAATTCCCCCCTTCGGTCCTCATGGGAGTTTTTATCTTCGCGCCCATCGCTTCCCAACCGGAAAGAAAAACATCTATCGGCCTCGCGCCTATGACGCAACCTCCCGGATGAGGGAATGAAACCGCTCCCCCGCGCGCGAGAAGCGGGCCCACAGGCAAAATTGAAGCGCGGAAGCGCTTGGCTATTTCCATGTCCATTTTTCCGGAAGCATCAACGGACGATATGAGCTCGTTCATCCGCTTTATATCCTCGATATCCGGCAAATTTTTAAATTCAGGCTTATTTTTTCCGCCCAAAGCGGATCCGCCTCCGGAGGAGAAAAGCAAAGAAGCCGCGAGAGCCGGCAACGCAGCGTTCTTTGAACCGCCGACGGATATTTCACCGCCCAAAGCTTTTCCTCCTTGTATCCGAAAATGTGGCATATGATTAAAATTTATGCTAAGTTGAAGGCAAAATCAAACCCGTACAAAATCATGCTAACCAGAAAAAAACGCAAAATACTATTTTGGCTCTCAATAATAGCATTCTTTATACTGATCGGGCCAGTGCTGATATATAGCTCCGGATTCCGGCTTGGGCCGGACTGGAACCTTGTCAAGACCGGGGGTGTTTTTATCAGGGCTTCAAAAAGCAGAGCATTGGTAAATGTTGAGGGCGCAAAAAAGCATACATCGATGCTTACCCGGAGCGCATTGATAAAAAATGTGAGTCCGGGCGTGCATCGGGTAACCGTGAGCCTTGACGGTTACTATGACTGGAAAAAAACCCTTGAAGTTTCTCCCGAAATGGTAACTTCCAGAGAAGCCCTTTTAGTTCCCATGGAGCCGAACGGCGAAATGCTCGGCACCACGAGCCCCAAAATATTGGAAAGTCCATTTTTAAAAAAAGGCGTGATCTATTCTTATATTGATGCGGAAAAAACAAAATCGCTTTACTCCGGCGTAAAAAAATTCTGGTATTTCGAAGGGGATTTTCTCATTTTGGGAGAAGACGGCAATTTTTATAAGCGCGGCGAACCATTCACTATACCGGAAAGCTGGGGAGAAAAGGCAAAAAATATCCTCACGGGCAAAAAAACAAGCTTCATACGAAAAGACTCCAACCGCATAATTTATTGGGACGACTCCGGAATTGATTCTTACTGGATATCCGACATTGATAGAATGCCGCAATGGGAAAATCCAAAGGCTCTACAGGAAGGAGTAGACCGCTACCGTCATATTTATTCCACCGACAGCGGCGTACGCGGCGTTGCGGAATATCCGGAACACCAGGATTATCTCTTGGCCGAAATCTCCAACGGAATATATATTCTGGAAATGGACGCCTCGGGAGGACAGAATATTTTTCCTCTTTACTTCGGCAAAGAACCGACAATAATCCATGTCCCCAACTCTTTCGGCAAAGAACTCATCATTAAGGATGATGTAAATTATATCGGACTGGAATTGCCGTAGGAAGCGCACCTCCCCTTAATCCCCTCCTTTACAAGGAGGGGCGCCGAAGGCGGGGTGGTAGAAAGCGCGCGGTTGCTTGCCCTTCCGTAGCCCTGTCTGCCCTGCCTACCGGCAGGCAGGGCGCGCGGATCATATTACAAAATTAAGAAAATTGTCAGGGCAAATAACTTCCAAATCACCCCTTCCTGCCAAATCTTGATTATAAATTTCTTTTATTTTTTTATCTAACAGTT
>CAZXFC010000012.1:0-23658 GCA_964640425.1 uncultured Candidatus Saccharibacteria bacterium
TTGTGTCGGATGAGATAGTGCCTGTTATCGGAGTGGCGGCACGCGCTTGGAATGCGAAAAGAAATAAAAATAAGAACACAAAACTGAAAATATGCCGCTTCATGAATGAAGCCGTAGCACGGCGAGTTATTTTTGGTCAAGCCAGTTAATGCGCTGTCTTGTCCTCCGCTTCAAGTTTTGAGATTAGCGCTTTTTGCTCTGCGATAATCCGCGCCATATCATTGATGTTTTGATCGAGATTTCCTTTCTCGCGCTTCAAAGTTTCGATTGTGTCCTGAAGGTCCCGATTTTGTTCTTGCGCATGCGTCCGCACACTGGAGTAAAGCGCCATAAGATCTTCGGCCATTTTGTTAAGCATGCGGGCCAACAGTCCCAACTCATCTTTTTTACCGACATTTGCGCGCACCGTAAGATCTCCGGCCCCGAACCACTTGACCACCCTGACCAATTCGTTCAAAGGATCTATTATGCTTTTCCTCGCAAAAATAAATATTGCAATTAGGGAAATGACCGCGCTGAAAATGAATATCAAAATGAAAGACAGCTTGGAGCGCTGCTCCACCAAGGCGATATGCGCCGATGTCTGAACGACATTTTCGTTGGTAAGCTCAACTATTTCGTTGAGATTTTCGACGATAAGGCCGGCGTAGCGAAGTGCTGTGCCTCTGGCCCGGTCGCGCTCAATGGCCGCCGATTGCGCCGCTTGTGAGTCGGCGTATTTATCAGATTTAATGCGCAGATACGCCTTATGCTTGGCTACGGCCATGAATGCGTTTTTTACAAATCCGCCGAAATAAATATCAATGGCGCCCGCCAGTTGCGCTTCCTGTTCAGTGGGCGGCTTGATGACCAGATATCCGGCGAGTCCCTTGCGGTTCCACTCAAGAAGATTGAGCCCTCCTCCCGATTTCGCAAATGCCGTCGTCTCGCTACCCCAAGCTATTGCATTGATGTAAGTTTCGAAAAGAAGGTTGGAATGCTCCATTGCCGCCTCATACTTCCTTATTTCCTCGAGCATAGAAAAATCATCCACGCCCAAAGCGCTCTCGAGCGCTATTTCCCCGGAAAGCAGCTCAATGAGAGATATTTTTATCGCTCTTGTAATCGGAACGTCGTGTTCGCTTACTTCGCGCGATGACTCCGCTATTGCTGTCAGATTCCTGTAACCAATAAATGCGGCGAAAAAAGATACGACCATTATAAAGGCCATGACCGTCAAAAGTTTAGACTGCAAACCGAACCGCACTGACGGTTCCGGAGGAAATGCATCTTTTTTTGCCTGCGTAACCACTTTAGTTTAAAGTGCGGCTTTAATCGCTGTGACGGAGAGAACCGCCTTTATGACGCCCAGTACCGCGCCGGTCACAATATCTTTTACCGGCACATAAATGGAAATGGCTTCGGACTGAGCGCTGTCATCAAATTCTATTTCGCCATGGTAACTCTTTCCGGCGCCGTGCTCATACGCGCTTATCCACCATTGTTCATCGGCCTGGTAAAAATCGGATGTCTTGTTCGTCTGCCCCGCATTCAGCCCATATTTATCGGTTACAAAAATTTCAGGGAAACCGGGATTTTTTTCCTGGAACTCAAGCAGCTTCAAAGCTATGCGGTTTGTTAAATAAGGTTTTACGGTCTCATCAACACCTTTCGATGCGCGCCATTTGTCGTCCAGCGCTTTTATATCGGCTTCGCTCAAATTTTTATTTTTTACGTTAAGATCAATAACTTCAGATTGGATTATGGGATCCCTTGCGAGGTTTTCTATTGTCATTATTTTTTTAGAAAGCACCCGTTCTATTTCCGGAGACAGCTCGACTTTTTGATTCCGGGACGCCGGAGGAGAAGAGGGAGCTGCGGAGTTACCGCCGTTTTGCACCCAATATAATGCAACAAACCCCAAAATCATCATTACCGCAATCACGCCCGCATTGATATAAAAAGCCTTGTTCTCGTGAAAATTCATATTAAAAAGTTAGCTGATAAGCAATAGAATAATTATAGCATGCCCGCGTCTTTATAATAACCTCTCTATCCTTATTCCCAAAAGGCGCACTGCTTTGCGGTGCGGATTTTCGCGGGAATCGAGAAATGGCAGGAATAATTTCAACGCTTCGAGTTCCAAGTCTTTAATGTTAGACACCGACCCGCCTGCCGACGAGGCAGGACTTTTAACAGTATGTGAGCGGGTTTTTGTTTCGAAATCGGAGAAGCGAACCGTGATCGCAACCGTGCGGAAACTCTTCCATCCGTCTTTCTTAAATCGCGCAAAAACGTCTTTGCAAAGTTCATCGAGCTCTTTCATCAAAAAATCCGGCTCCGAGGTATCTTTTTGGAAAGTCGTCTGCTCGCCTATCGATTTCGCTTCCCGCTCGGTGATCAAAGGAGAATCGTCTCGCCCGCGCACACGCTCATACATTTCAAAACCCCATTTTCCGAAAAGTTTTCCTAACTCGTCTTTCGATAATTTCCTGATATCTCGCATCAAAAATACGCCCCGCGCTGCTAATTTCTCTTCAGCTTTCGGCCCGATGCCCGGTATCTTTCTTACGCCCATCGGCTCTAAAAATTTTTCCGCGTCCGCTTCTTTTACAACAGTTAATCCGTCCGGCTTTTTGAAATCAGACGCGATCTTTGCGATAAGCTTGTTCGGCCCGATGCCGATTGAGCCGGTAAGTTTTTCTTTTTCAAAAATTTCTTTTTTTATTTTTTGGGCGGTTTCTGCAGCTTTTTCCCATGGGAGCCTTGAACCCTCCCTGACTTGGGGTCCGAGACGCCAAGTCAACTCAAAATAAGCCTCGTCAATACTCGCTTCTTCCACCGTTGGCGAGTGCTTCCTTAAGATTTCCATGATATGCGCTGATGCTTCGGCGTATTTTTGAAAATTGCCGCGTAAAAATATTGCCGCCGGTTTCCCTTTTTTCTTCGCCTCTTCCGACAATCTCCATGCGCGGGAAATAGGCATTGCCGAATAAATTCCGTATTCACGCGCTTTATAATTGGCCGTGGAAACGACTCCCCGGCCGTATCCGCCGTCCGGATCCGCGCCGACCACGATCGGCAGCCCCGCCAAAGACGGATTATCCCTTTCCTCCACCGCCGCAAAAAACGCGTCCATATCCAAATGCCCGATTATGCGCATAAAATTACTATAGCATTCAGTCTATTTTTAAGATGAATATAAAACCGCAGAGCTATTTAGCTCTGCGGAGATACAATTTAAAAACTTTTTCCAGCATTTCAACATCTCCAAGATTTGGCCGAAATTGATGAAGACCCAAAACCTTGAATATCCCTTCCAGGTGCTTACCTTTGAACAAATGCAGTTTGCCGTTCATTATTTTTTCCCTAAGACGCATGACTCTTTGGTCAAACTCGATTTCTTTAGCGGTTTTTCCGGGATGATCACAACCCATTTTTTCTTCCTTTTCGATTTCTAAAGTCAGAATAGCACTAAAATACTACCTCCTGTCAAGTCACGCAATATCCTTCTCATCTAAAGCAATAACTCCTCCTTTTTGGTATTTGCCCCCGAGAATATCCTGCGCAAGCTTTGACTCCACTTTGTCCTGTATCGCGCGGCGCATTTCGCGCGCCCCGAAAGCCTCGGAGTAACCGGCCTCCGCAAGTTTGGAAAGCGCGGCGTCCGTCCACGAAAATTGGTATCCGTCGTCCTCAATGCGCTTCTGCAGATCTTTTAACATAAGCGTTGCGACCGCCTTAACATGTTCCAGAGAAAGCGGGGTATATACTATTACATCATCAAAGCGGTTGATAAATTCCGGCCGGAAGAGTCCTTTTTGCAGTACCACGTCTAAAAGTTTTTTTTGCAAATCCGAATACGGCATGCCCCCTTTGATGGATTCCCTGATAAATTCCGAACCCGCGTTGGAAGTGGCGATTATGAATGAACTTGTAAAATCCATGCGGTTGGAATGAGCGTCCTTGGCCGCTCCTTCATCCAATATCTGCAGAAAAAGGTTCAAAATATTCGGATGCGCCTTTTCTATCTCATCAAGCAGTACCATTGAAAAAGGCTGAGCCTGTATTTTTTCGGAGAGATATCCGGGCTGATTGGTCTCCGTAGAACCGATGAGGCGTGCCATATCCTGCGAATTCTGATATTCTGACATATCGAGGCGTATGACGCGGTTATCCGAGCCGAAATATACTTTTGCCAGGGCTTTCGCGGTTTCCGTTTTTCCGATTCCGGTCGGGCCCAGGAAAAGGAATGTTCCAGCGGGACGGCTCTGAGTTGAAAGTCCGGCGCGCTTGCGGCGCAAAGCGTTGGCTATCGCGCTGATTCCCTGCTCCTGATTGATGACCCTTTCGTGCAATAGATTCTCCAGGTTCACCAAAATATTTTTTTCTGCTTCGCTCGCCTCTCCCATCTGAACGCCGAATTTCCTTTCCAAAATATGCTCGGCCATGTCCGGCGTGATGAGCTTGGAGCCCGATTCCGCCGCGTATACCAAAGTTTGCTGCAAAAGATTTACGGCTTTTTCCGGAAACGGAACGTTGGATATAAAATGCAAAGCAAGTTCATATATTTTTTTTACGGTCTGGTAGAGTATGCGCGCTCCAACCTTTTTTTCTTCAGTAAGACTGACGTCTTCCAATATTTCGATGACTGTTTCTTCATCCGGCTCTTCCAGCCTCACTTCGTTGAATAGGATTTTGAGCTGTGATTGATCTCCGATGCTTTTAGAATAGCCTTCGGGCGTCGTGAGTCCTATTATTTTAATGAACGGCGAACGAAGGAAAGGAAGCAGCGCGTCCCCGATCGTGGTTTCCTTGCCGTGCACAAGATAAAGCTCGATATCTTCAATGATCAAAATGATATTCCCGGCGCGTTCCGATTCGTTGAATATTTTAGAAAGCGCCGCTGAAGCGCTGCCTTTTACGGCTTTTTCCGTCAAAACCGTTTCCATCTGAAGGCGGAGTACGCGCCTATAATTGAGGATGGGATAACTCCTGCCATGGCGGATGCGCTCCACAAGTCCTTTTACTATTGTCATTTTTCCGATGCCCTCCGCGCCGACGACAAGCACGTTCGAGAGCTGTGCTTTGGCTAGGGCCTGTTCGAGCTCGATAACTTCCTTTTTGTGCGCCACGATATGGAGCGATTCTTCGTCATTACGGGTCAAATTGATGGGACGGGAATGACGATCCAAAAGCGGGGTGTATCCGTAGGCCAGAGTTTTTCCGATTCCCGGAGAATCCGCCAGGTTTTCAAGAAAAGTTTTTCGGCGGTGCTCCTTTGACGTATCAAACCAGTGATACAGATAATCCAGATCTTTTTGCGTAAGATTCCATAAAAGCAGTATCGCGGCAAATTCTTTATCGCAAACAGAAAAAGCGGCGATAAAATCCGAAGGTTCCATTAATTTATGCTTTCGGCCTATCGCTGATCTGGCCGCTTCCGCAACAAACTTGTCCGGGTCGAGCTCTCCTTTAAGCGCCGCGCATTTCTTCAAAAATTCGGCCTTATCGATCCCGACGCGAAGCAGAAAAAAATTCCCGAACTCCGAATTTATTATCGCACTCAAAACCTCGTGCTTATTTTTCGGGTCGGTAATATCGTACAAAAAAATATAAGAAGCGTAGTCTATGAAATTCGGCCAGGCGGATAACAAGTCGAGCTTGGCGAGGTCTTTTGCGTCTTCCGGAAGCGCAGAAATGCTTTTATCCCGGAAATAAACGCTGAAACGCCAAAGAAGATCAAAAAAAGTCGCCGCCCCAAGTATAATGAGCGACAAACCGAGCCAGGCTCCGCCGAAATCCGCCAGCCATAAAGCAAAAAATATCAATACCGCGGCGATGCATATGTTTTTCAGAGATTCAAGCCTCCGCGCGCCGTATTTTTTTTCTATATCGGCGGAGTCCCGGAAAGGATGGCTTTTTAATATATGAAGCATGGATTTAAAAAAGCCTTGCAAAACCCATTAATATAAAAACAAAACCTGCGCCCGGCGCCGCAAGCCATCCCAAGTAAAAAAGAATGGCTCCGACCAGCGTAAAAAATAACGCAATAAGTCCCCAAAATATTATAAAAGCCCGGATCAAAAACCCGATCACGCGTGATACGGCGCTTTCAGCCAGCGAATACAAAAATACCTGCGGGTCAAAGCCGAGCTGCTTGGCCGGCAAATCCCTGTGGAACGGCGCGATCAGGCTGCCGAAAAGGTGCCCGATGGAAAAGTAATTATAAACTACGCGCACGGCAAATATCGCCCTCGCCAAGGCTTCCTGCGCGCCAACGCCATAATGCCACTGCAAATAATTCGCCAGCATACTTATATATTGTAACACTCAAAAGTTTTTTTAAAAAATAAAACCGCCGAAGCTTATCGCTTGGCGGCTTTGGCATTTAAGCCGTAAATTCCAGATATAGCGGAGCGTGGTCGGAAACAATATCCGGCAATACCTCGAATTTTTGAACGGATATTTCCGGTGATACCAGAATATAGTCCGCAAAATTTGGCTCCGAGGGATCTTCAAAATTCCGGTAAAGCGGGGTTCTTGTCGATTTTACCCCGTATTCCTTCACAAGATTCCGCATGCCTTCTTCTAAAATTTTCATAGATTCCGTATCCGGCAAAAGATTAAAATCGCCGCACAAAATCCTGGAATCGGCAAATTTATCAAGAAAATCCTTGATGATTTTGGATTGTTTGATTCGATCCGGAGTATCCGTTTTTGGAGCATTGTTCCAGAGCCCATGAACATTGGCTACTAAAAAATTTTGTTTTGCAAACAGCAACTTAACGTACTGCAGCTTCTTTTGATTGAATACCGCGCTTCCCTTCTCAACGGATCTCTCCGGCTTATACACCACAAAATCACCCTCCTCCAGTACCGATATATTTTTTCGCCAAAACATGGCTATGCTCATCCTGTCCGGATTATCATCGAAAGCCGCGAACGATCCTTCGAAACCGGGAAGCACGGAGGCGATCTTGGAGAATAATGGTCCGCAAAGATATTCATCCGGATGCAGCTCATCGACCAAAGATTGATCGCTATTGCGTATCTCCTGCAAACAGAATATATCCGCAATCTGTGATCGTTTTTGAAAAAATCTTATCAAAGGATAGAGCGACCTGCCATGCCAGGTATTCAAACTGATCAAGCGAAGAGTCTTTACATCTTTCATTTCTTCATCCTTTCTCTGCATACGATGAAATTAACAATTTATTACATTTTTGTCAAATTATCTAAAGGCGAATTTTTCGCGGAGAGATTTGAAAAAGTATGCTGGTTCGAGTTCGGCGAATTTGATAAGGCCCGGCGAACGCTTTATTTTGACTATGTCGCTCTTATGAAGGGAAAAGAGCTTCTCGCCCACGTCGGCGGTTAACAAAACATCCGCGGAATCTCCCGTCTTTGCGATCTTCAAGAGCCCCCTCCGCCTGAAATTCGAAATTTTTATTTCGACCTCCCTATCGCGCTTGATCACAATGCTCGGAGTAGGAATATTATGATCCATTATTTCGGTAAGCACCATGCATTTGATGTCCGGCATCACTATCGGGCCGTGCGCGGAAAGATTGTAAGCCGTGGAACCCGTGGCAGTAGCGACCATTACTCCTGTGCCGCGGATGTATTGGATCGGATGACCGTCTATCGCCACTTCAAGTTCCGCCATACCGAGAAGATTTTGTATCGTCACTTCATTCAAAGCGCTTATTTTAAATATCGCTCTTCCTTTCCGCAAAACTTCCGCTTCTATCATCATTTTTTTTGAAATCCTGTAATCTCCCGAAAAAAAACGCCTCAAAGCTTTTAAAAAATCTTTTTCGTTCCTCACTGAAGCCAAAAACCCGATATAGCCGGTGTTTAAGCCCAAAATTGCCGCATTGGGTCTCTGAAATTTTTGCGCGGCTTCTAGTATCGTTCCGTCGCCTCCCACGACGATGACCGCCTGGGGCTTTTTTTTATCGATCGCGATCTTGGGATAATTCGAATTTACCCATTTTTTGATCTTTTGCGCCCACAAGACGGAACGCGGATTGTCGCTGCGAAAGTAGATTGACACGCGTTTTATCATATGATAATATTAGTGTATATTAAACACTATTAAAGTCAAGATATGAAAATAAAAATAGCGGACGACATAAGCAGGATCGAATTTTTTGCCCAAGGAGAGGAAATCCCGAAAGTTACCGGTGGAAGCGAGGGACGCGCCCGGGAGCTTCTAATACACTCCTTCCGCCATCCGCGGCTTCTTACGGATAACGCCGCGATCGCCGGACTCCCCTCCTCATTGCGCGACGCTATAGTCCGGCTTCTGGAATTCGGCGAACGCCATATCGAATACGCCCGCCTCGGAATATCCTGGTCCGAAAGGCGATATCCGCGCGTTTGGGCACCGTCCATAGACACGATCCTCTTCGCAAAAGCGCTAAAAAAACTGATCGCTTCCGATAAAATTGCAAAAAAAACGTCTTCTTTCCTCGAAATAGGTTGCGGGTCCGGCTATCTGAGCAAATACGTTCTTCAAAAGAAAGCTGAAAAAGGATTGCCGGTTCGGCACGCGCATATTATGGATATAAACCGGGATGCCCTTATCTCGGCCATGGATGCCATCGAACCCGTTCGCGGAAATACGCTTGTTTCATATTCTCTAAACAAACCGCAAAAGCATTTTTCCGTTGACCGGACCTATGATCTTATAATGTGCAATCCTCCTTATGTCCCGAAACCGCGCGAGAAAGCGAATAATCCTTTTGAAGGGCTTTTTCTTTACGGAGAAATATTGAGGAACGCGCCCCTGATGATGCACGGCTCGTCCAGGCTTCTTATCAATTTTTCAAGTCTTTCGAAAAATGACGTTTATCCGACTTTCCTGAAAATGTTCCGCATCCGAACGATAGAAAAGATGAAAGTGCCGCTGAAAATACCGCTCATTACGGCCGGGCTCTCTCCGGAAAGCCTTCGGTGGATGCGCTATCTTTTAAGGAGCAAGCGGCCCATATTGGATCCTTCGGAAAGGTCCGGATATCGTTATTGGCAAATAATCGAAATAGCGGAATGCAAATTAAAATAATTTAAATAATTATGAAAAAAAGATACGAATCGCCTTTCGTCACCGCGGACACCGTTATTTTTACGATAAAGGATAACGCGCTGAAAGTGCTTTTAATAGAGCGTGCGAATGTCCCGTTCAAAGGCTCGCTCGCGCTTCCCGGGGTTTTTCTGTTGAAAAACGAACCGACGCGGGATGCCGCTTTGCGGGCTCTCCATGCAAAAGCCGGTATAAAAGTAGGATATCTGGAACAGCTCTATACTTTCGACTCAAGGCATCGCGATCCGAGAGGACACACTGTATCCATAACTTATTTTGCGCTGGTGCGCGAAGAAGACATCAAAATACAGAGTGCAAAAACCCTGCAATCGCCGGATCTCTACCCGGTTAAGAAACTGCCCGGGCTGGCGTTCGACCACAAAGAAATTATCGGGCTTGCTCTTACGCGCCTCCGCGCGAAGCTGGAATACACCAACGTCGTATACTCCTTATTGCCGAAACATTTTACCCTGTCCGAACTGCAAAAATCCTACGAAATAATTTTCAGCAGGAAAATCGACAAAAGGAATTTCAGAAAAAAATTCCTCTCTCTGGGACTCATCCGCAAAACGAACCATATATTAAAAATCGGTCGAAGCCGGCCCGCGAAACTTTTTGAGTTTAAGTCGCGCCGCCCTTCTGCGCTTAAAAAATTTTTCTAGTTCTTTCTTTGCTTTTACCTTGAAAGACTCTTTCACCTTGTTTTCAGAAACCTTTGTGCTATACTGGCGTTAGATATAGTGTATTATTTACACGAACTTTGACAAGGAGGTCTTATGCATAAAAACCGCGTTTATGACGTGTTCATCAACGGCGGCGGCATAGTCGGATGCGCCAATGCCTGGGCGCTTACTTTCAGCAATATTGAAAATGTTATCGTCGCGGAAAAAAACCGGGAAGTCGCCCTGGTCAATTCAAATACCGAAAGCAATGCCCAGACCTTGCACGGCGGAGATACTGAGACGAACTTTGTCCCGGAAAAAGCGTTAAAAATGAGAGAGGCTGAACGCTTGCTTGGCGCATTTGTAGAAAAATTTGCGCCTGATGCTTTCCGTCGCCTTTACAAAATGGCGCTTGGCGTGAACAAGGAAGAGGTTCTGCTGCTTGAAAAGCGCTACGAACTTCTAAAAGAACATTATCCCGGCCTGCGGCTGCTCCTGCGTGAGGATATTAAAAAGATCGAGCCGATCTTGCTCGAGGGACGGGAACCGAACGAATTGGTAGCGGCGCTTTACCGAAAAGACGGTTATGCGATCGATTACCATCGGGTTGCTTTGGCATTCCGGCGTGAAGCCGAAAAATCGGGCAAAGTGGAATTTGTTTTTGGGACTAAAGTAAAGAAAATCCGCAAGCATGGGGATATTTTTGAAATTGAAACCAACAACGATACATTTTTAGCCCGTTCCGTGATAGTTTCCGCCGGCCCCTACAGCCTCCGATATGCCAAGGAATTCAATGCTCATGACGCTAAAAACAGCATGGCAAGAGAGTATACCATTCTCCCCGTAGCAGGCTCCTTCTACAAAACAAAATGCCTTATCAGCGGAAAAATATATCCTGTGCAGGATCCGAAATTTCCTTTCGCAAGAGCCCATGCCGACCCTGCGATGCATAACCCGACGGAAATGCGTCTCGGACCTACGGCCAAAATGGTACCGATGTTTGAAAGGCATCATTGGATGACCGTCTGGGACTTTCTTTGGTCCGGACTTCTCTCCTGGCGCGGCATTTGGAGCGTTATAAGGCTCTTCCGTGATCCGGATATGATACGCTTCGTCTGGAAAAATTTTGTTTACGACATACCGGTCATCGGAAAAAAACGCTTCCTTGAAACCGCAAAAAACATCATCCCGACCCTGGGATATGGCGATATTGAATTTGTGAAGGGCGCGGGAGGGATCCGCCCGCAGCTCATAAATATGAAAACCGGGGAGCTCGAGATGGGTACGGGAAAGTTTATCGGAGATAAGTGCATTTTCAACATTACTCCTTCCCCCGGCGCGTCCGATTCTCTGCGCAACGCCGTAATCGACGCTAAAAAGACCGCGGAATTCTTGGGGAGCCGCTTCAGATTCGATGAAGTGAGATTTAATGAAACTCTTCTTGGCAAGGAAAGGATAAAATAATATGGAAAATGTAATGCCCGGAGATATCTTACAGGCAAAGGACGCAATTGAGGCGATACCCGCAGCCGACCTCGGCCCGCCGATCGAGATACCGGAAATTCCGCGGATGGCCGCGCCGGAAAATATTTCTCTTGAGGAGCGGACATTTTGGAAAAGTGAAATTGTGCGATTGAAACAAAAAAGGAATGCGATGATCTTCGCACATAATTATGTCCCGCCGGACGTCCAAGACATGGCCGATTTTGTCGGCGATTCTTTATACCTTGCCCAAAAAGGAAAAGGATCCGGAGCCGACGTGCTGGTCGAAGCGTCCGTGCTATTTATGAACCAGATATTGGCGGCCATGAAAAAACCGGAACAGAAAGTTTTGGCGCCGAGCTTGAAGGCCCTTTGTTCGCTCGCGGCTCATGCTGACGTAAACAAGATCAGAAGCTGGAAAAGCGCGCATCCGAGCGGACAGGTTATAAGCTATGTAAATACGTACATCGATGTGAAAGCGGAGAGCGACTATTGCTGTGCCTCGGCGAACGCGGCGAAAGTAATTATGCATGTGCTCGAAAACCATCCCAAATCCCCCGTCCTATTTTTGCCCGACGTGCATCTCGGTTTTTACGCCGCGAAATTAATGCAGAAGACGGGAGAACCCTTGGACCGCCGTTGCCTAATGATTGCCGCCTGTCACGTTCACGACAGTATCCGCCCGTACCACGTTGCCGAAGCAAGAAAAAAATATCCGGCAGCCGCAGCCGTGATCCATCCCGAATGCGGCTGCACCGGCGCCTGTATGAGAACGATCAGCGAGGAAGCGGTACTCGAAAACATGATGCAATTCCGCTCAACCCAGGGAATGATAAAATTCGTAAAAGAAACCTCTCAAAAAGAAATAATCGTTGCGACCGAGGTAGGTAATATTTATCCGATGCAGAAAGCCGCACCCGACAAAACCCTGATACCGGCAAGCCGCGAAGCGGTCTGCGCTTTTATGAAGCAAAATACGCTGGAAAACCTCTATGAGTCGCTCAGGGACATGAAATACGAGATTACGCTCGACCCCGAACTTGCCCGAAAGGCATTGGTTCCGATCGAGCGCATGCTCAAAATTGTTTAGATAACCCCGCCTCGACGGGGTTTTTTGTAAAGTGCTTTTTTTCTGATCATCCTTGCCACTCAATGAAGTTCGTGCTATATTTTCGACGGATTTCAAAGGAGGTGTTCAATGCCTTGCGATGTCGGATACCGGATAGTTGAGCAGATAAAAGTGCCAGTGCCCGAACCCCAGGAACTGAAATTGAAGGTAAAGCCGCAGAAGATCGACCAGGACCTTCTCGAAAAAATAGGAGAAAGCGACGGCGACTTCGTTGAATGGGTAACCGCCTTAAACCGGCGCCCGCTGTTAAATGAGGTTTTAAAAAGAACGCTTCTCGCGGTAAAGCCTTCGCGCGGAAACGCGGAGCTGGACGATGACGAGACTATTGTTTATAAAGACAAGTTCAGGAACGAAAAAGAAAAGAAGGAAGCCGAAAGAACATTTGCAGTGATCGGACAGCGATTTCAGATGGAACTATTAAAGGCCGTAGCTCAACTCCTGGGTTATGACGCCGTGCTTTCCGAGGGAGGCTTCAAGATCATCGGAGAAAAAGAATCCGGCGGAATTTCGAAGCACCTTGAGATCACTGCAGATGCTAAAGGAAAAGGAGAGATCAAGTTCGAGCACTTTGCAAACAAAAATGAATTGGAAAAAGAAGAGGCTAAATTCTTGGCCCTTGCTTTACGGCTCGGCGTGAAGATCACGGCGGGAAAAAGAGAAGTGGCGGGAAAACCGATAGGTCAGGCTGAAAGCCTGCGCGCCGCAAACAAAGTCCGTTAAAAACACAAAACCACAAGAAAGGAGATCTACTTATGGGAGGAGGAGGAAGTTATTACGACAGGGATACAACTTCCACATCGCGCAGAGGTTCGGACGGATTTTCCGATTTTGCCGAATCAATAATGTCAAAAAGCAGGATGGATCCCGCCCTGCTACCTAAAGACAAGATCATTCAAACCAAGGCCAAAAACACCTTGGTCAGCCCATTTGATGTCACGGGCTCGATGGATACTTTACCTAAGATCATCGTCGACAAATGGCCTATGGTAGTCGGGCAGATCTATCTTAATAAGTATCTCGAGCCTTCAGAAACCGCAGTGAGCCTTTCTGCGATCGGCGATATCCAATCCGACCAGGGTCCAATCCAGATATGCGATTTTTCTAAGCTGCGCAGCCTCGACGAATGGCTAAGCCGCATTTGGTGCGAGGGTAACGGCGGAGGACAGGCAAAAGAATCTTACGAGATGAACGCCTATTATTATGCGCGCATGTGCAAAATGCCCAATGCTGTCACCCCTATATATGCATGCACGGGCGACGAAGGCTTCAGAGAAAATATTCTCGCGCGTGATCTCCGGGAACACTTCGGCGGAGAACACAAGGATACTGACGCCTGGACAGTCTGGAACGAGCTGAAAAAAACTTTCAAAGGCAATGTTTATCTTATCCATAGAACTTATCGTTCCCCGGAACAAAACGCGTGGATCTTAAAGCAGTGGCAGCGCGCGCTGGGAAAAGAGCACGTGGTCGACCTTCCGAGCGATCTTGCGATAGCGGACGTCCTCCTGGGCATCATCACGCTCACATCAGGCGCTCGCGATCTTAAAGGTTATCTCGAAGACGTGAAAAATCGGCCTCTCGATCTGGGAGGTGAAAAATTCGAGCCGCAGAGCCCCGAACGGATCGCGGAAGTGAAAGAGTCTCTATCCGAACTCGCCGCGTACCTTGCCTTGCGGCAAGGCACAAGGAAAACAAAAGTCACGGAGTCCGCATCCAAGAAAAAAAAGAATATTTCCAAAAAGAACATTTCCAAAAGGAAAGAAGACTGGGAAATGTAGCAAAAAAACCCCGAATTTTCGGGGTTTTCATTTTTTTATTTTATTTATTGACATAAAGACTCACGAATGTTACGAATATTGTCGGAATATCTTTGAAATCCGGAGGACAAAAATGGAAAAAAGGAAGACCAATGCATTGCAGCTCCCGTCATGGTACATGGAAGATCTCATCGGAACTTTCCGGTCGGAGCTGAATTACGTTTATATAGTAAGCGGAGACACGAATTGCCTCGTCCCCAATCCCGTCAAAGATGAAAACGAAGAAAAACCGTATATACCGTTGAAACAATTCTGGGAAAAAGTTTTCCGATCCTGGGAGCTGCTCATTTTCTACAATATCGCTTCCGGAGTTCAGTTCCCAGACCCTTCAATGGAGGAGTTGTTCAAAAGGCAGGCGGGGATAAAACCCGATGCTGCGAGCGGCGACCCTATCGCGGCGGCAAAAGCCGATCTTGCTTCGAAAAAAGGCATTCCCCGGGAACCGGAAGCGGCGCTCGCACTCATCGAGAAAGTCCTCGAAAATACCGAGGAAACCGCGCTTATCGTGAATACCCTTCATTTTATCGCTCCCGATTCCAACGGAAGCGGAGTAGCCTATGCGGGAGCCTGGGTTAATATCGAACGCATCAGAAATTGGGCTCGCAACCAGAAGATCCGGGAGAACGGCAATATTGTAATACTTCTTACGGAGGAACCCGGCAAAGTCGCACCTGAGCTCAGAAAATCTTCTTCCGGCATCCGGCAGATCAGGATACCGAAACCCGGCAAAGAAGAAAGAAAATCATTCATTGAGCGGCTTTCGAGAAATTCCTCGCTCTCCGTGCGCATGCCCAAGAACCTCAAGCCTGACGTTCTGGCGCACGCTACCCAAGGAATAGGGCTTGAGCAGATCTCGGACCTGTTCTTGCAGGCAAAGAACGAAAAAGGCGCGTTCGATCTTGATCTGGTGAAGAAAAAAAAGCGCGAGATACTGAATATCGAGTACAAGGACGTAATGGAGATCATTGAACCCGTGCGGAGCCTCAAATACATCGCGGGAATGCAGCATATCAAGGATTATTTTGCCACGATCTTGGAGGCGCTCGCGAAAGGCGAATACAGGCTGGTACCTCCCGGGATCGTGATAATGGGCCCTCCCGGAACCGGAAAAACCGCCCTGGTCGAAGCTCTCGCTTTTGAATCGGGTTTTAATCTGATCAAGTCCACGAACCTGAGATCCATGTGGCTCGGACAATCCGAGGAAAAACAGCTCAAATTCCTTTATGGCGCGAAAACAATGGCGCCGGTCGTAATAATGAACGACGAAGCGGATCTTGGGGAAGCAAGCCGCGATGCGGTAAAGGGAGATTCCGGAGTATCGGACCGGTTCATGAAATATCGAATGGAATTCATGTCAGACCCCCGCATCCGCGGACAGGTCATAATCATTTCGCTTACCAATAGGGCCGACAGGATCGATCCCGCGCTCAAGCGGAGCGGGCGGTCGGATGAGCTGATACTGTTGCCTATGCCTTCTCTCGAAGAATTGCCCGAGATCTTCAGAGTCATGTTCGCGTACCACAAAGTGCCTACCTCGCTCAAAGATTTCCTTCCTTTCGTAAAAATGACCGACGGAAGGTCAGGAGCAGATGTGGAGAAAATGGTTCTTAAATCTTTCCGCTTTGCTTTTCAGATGGGAAAAAAAGAAGTTGACCGCGATGCCCTTGTGGCCGCCATTGAAGACACCATTCCTTCTGCCAATCAGGCGGAAATTGACAGGATGACGCTGATCGGGATACTGGAGGCCTCTTCCAAGATGCTTCTTCCCAAAAACATCAAATCGATACTCGAAGGGATCAAAGAGCGGAGACTCGTTCAAGGGATGGACGAGATGGTCCGGGAAGTGGAAAGGAGGGGCATAGTCTCTTGACGCCCCGAAACCGGTCTGCTAGCATCTAGTTAGATAAATAGATAGTGTAAATTTAACACTAAGAAGGAGGAATTATTATGGGCGGAGGTTCTTGGAGCGATAAGGCGTATAGAAGCGCCGTTAAAGGCAGGAAGGCTTTCGACTACAGCGATGACGTGCTCGCGCGTCCAAAGGACAAGCGCGAACCGCACCAGCTCTTAAACCCGTACGGGCTTGGGGTCCGGGAAAGCAGGGATAGCGCTGAACATCCGCGGTCAAACGCTGCCGCGGTCGGGCTTGATGTTACGGGATCCATGGACAGAGTAGTTGTTGAGATACAAAGTTCTTTGGGAAATTTAATGGCAATGCTCCTTGAGAACGGGTATCTTACGGACCCGCAGCTTATGTTCTACGCCGTCGGGGACGCAACATGCGACGATATCCCCTTCCAGATAAGCCAGTTCGAATCGGATATCAGAATAAACGACCAGCTCACAAAAGTTGTTTTGGAAGGAGGAGGAGGCGGGCAAAATACCGAATCCTATGAGCTCGGTTTCTACGCGATGGAGAAGCACACCTCCATTGATTGCTTCGAAAAACGCGGAAGAAAAGGATATCTCTTCACTATCGGCGACGAATTTCCCTACCCAGCCGTCAAAAAACGCGAGGCCAAGAAAATATTCAATGCCGACATCCAGTCTGACATCCCGCTGGAAGAGGTCGTAAAAAGCGTAGAGAAAAAGTACAATATCTTCCATATAATCCCCGCGGGTTCGAACAATTACAGCAATAAGGCCATCCTGAACGCGTGGAGAAAACTTCTCGGTCAAGAATGTGTTTTTTTACTTTCTCTGCCAGAAGCTACCGCGGAAACGATCGCTCTGGCCATCGGACTTGCGGAAGGCACAGCCGATTTCGAGCAGGGATTGAACTTCATCAAAAAGAAATCGGGAGCTTCCGTCTCCGAAGCAGTGCGAAAAGCATTGGAAACATTTGCCGAATATGCAAAAAAGCTCCCCAAGGCTCCTAAGGTTAAAACCGCGGAAAAAGAAAAGAAAACCGCCGGAAAAAAAGAAGATAAAAAAGGCAGAAAAAAAGAAAAAGAAGATTGGGAAATGTAAACGCAAAAGGGGTGTCCGCAAAGCGGCGCCCTTTTATCTTCAAAAAAAGGAGGGTAAATGAAGCACACCGCATTCCTGATAGCCGGGCTTGCTTATGGAGACGAAGGCAAAGGAACAATTTCGGATTTCCTTTCGCATGAAAGCGCAGAAGCACCGCTCATCGTAAGATATAACGGCGGAGCACAGGCCGGGCACAATGTAGTTCTGGAAGACGGCAAGAACCATGTTTTCGCCCAGTTCGGAAGCGGCATGTTCCGGCGCGGCGCCCTGACGTTCTTGTCGAAATTCATGCTTATTGAACCTATCGGAATGATGTACGAAGCCCGGCAACTCAAACAGTTCGGCCTTGCGGATATTTTTGAAAAAACCTTCATCGACAGAGAGGCTCCGCTGATCACGCCTTTCCATATCGCGGCAAACCGGATACTCGAAAGCTCACGCGGAAATGACCGCCACGGAAGCTGCGGTCTTGGCATAGGAGAAACTGTTGAAGATCTGAAAGAACATAAAGAAGATGCTCCCCGCGTGAAAGATCTCGATAATTTCAGGGAGCTTGAGCGAAAACTCAAGCTGGTAAGAGAAAGAAAACTGTCAAAAACTCGGCATCTTTTCCGGACCTTGGAAAATGACCCTGATTCGCAGATAAATATTTTCATGCTTGAAGCAGCGGATGCCGCGGAACAATGCTTAAGGAAATATTCCGATTTCAAAAAGCTGGTTCAGATAAGGCCTGGCGGATATCTCAGAAATCTGATCGACGGCCGCACCGCTATCTTTGAAGGCGCTCAGGGAATGCTGCTGCACCCCGCTTACGGTTCAGGTCCGCATGTTACGAAAACGGATACGACCTTTAGAAATGCTGAGGAACTTCTGAAAGAAGCGGGATGTCCGCACAAAGCAGTGAAAGTCGGCGTCTTGCGCGGGTATTTTACCAGGCATGGGGCCGGACCTTTCCCGACTGAGGATAAAACGCTGTCAGAAAAGATCCTCGATGCGGAGAATAAAGAGCATCCCTGGCAGGGAAAATTCCGCGTAGGTTTCTTCGATGAAACCGCCGCAAAATATGCAATTGAGTGTATAGGCGGAATAGATCTTCTGGCGCTCACTAACCTCGACAGGCTCCGCGAGATGGATTCGGTAAAGTCGGCATCGAGTTACTCGGAGCCGGACGCATTGCCCAAATATAGGGATTTCGGCGCGTTTAAGACAAAAAATGACGCCCGGTTTTATGCTGAAGAGCTTTCAAGAACTTTATCGGTGCCTTTGTGGATAATGTCCTTCGGACCCAAAAGATCAGATAAGATCTTTACTTAAACCGCGCCAATAAGCGCGGTTTTTTTTATTTGACATTTTAACATATTTATGATTAAAAATAATAGGACAGATCAAATTCTGGAGGAAAAAATGCGGAACATTGCCCGCCCCATAAGACTGGCTTTGGCGCAAATGAAAGTTATTCCTGGACGTCCTGATATAAACGGAGGCGAGATCATTGAAATGATAGAAGCTGCAGCGGAAAAAAGCGCCGATATAATTGTTTTTCCCGAGCTTGCGACGACCGGATATTTCATCGGGGACATGTTCGAAGACGAATGCTTCCTGCGGGATGTGGAACGGGTAAACGCGGACATAGCGCGCGCCACTTCGCTTTCCGGGGGCATCACTGCGGTCCTGGGAACCATAGTCCATTCCACGGGAAAAAAAGGAGAAGACGGTTTTCCGCGCGTTATGAATTCCGCCGTTGTTTATTCGTGCGGTCGCTACATAGGGCACAATGTAAAAACACTGCAGCCCAATTATAGGATGTTCGAAGACGACCGGCACTTTTTCTCGACACGAAAGCTTGCGGACGCCGGAAAAACAGACGCGGATTCTCTTATTGAACCTGTTGAAATACGGCTCCGGAGCGGAGAAAAATTGAGACTAGGAGTGATGCTCTGCGAAGACATGTGGGATGAGCATTACTCGGTAAAACCGGCGCGCATCCTCGCCTCAAAAGGCGCTGATATCCTTTTCAATATTTCAGCTTCCCCTTGGACGTGGCAGAAGAACCGGAAACGGCACAAAGTGATAAAAGATCTGATGGAGCATTCTCCTGTTCCCTTCGTTTACGTCAATAAAGTGGGAACGCAGAATAACGGAAAGAACATAATGATATTCGACGGATGTTCCGCGGTTTATTCCGGGAAGGGAGAGCAGGTCTTTGAAGCGCCTGCGCATGAAGAAAACATTTACGAAGTCATTCTGCGGAAAGGAATGCGGACGGTCCCTCGCAAAGAACAGGACGACACGAAGGAACTTTTTGACGCCTTAGTATCGGCCGTTGAAGATTTTTTTGAATCTTTTCCGCCTGAACAGCGTAAGCTGATCGCCCCGATAAGCGGCGGCATTGATTCCGCGCTATCGACGGCCCTTTTCACGCATGTGCTTGGAAAAGAGAACGTAACCGGCGTCAATATGCCTTCCAAATTCAATTCCGAACGCACGCGCAGCCTCGCGAAAACAATAGCGGATAATCTTGGCATCGCCTATGAGATCCGCCCGATACAGGATATCGTGAACATCACCGCCCGGGCGGCCGGGGTCAATGAAAACACCCTTGCTTACGAAAACATACAAGCGCGTGCGCGAATGGAAATATTGGCTGCAATGGCCCAAAGCAGGAATGCGCTCTTCCCGGCGAACTGGAACAAAGTCGAGGCAGCGTTCGGATACGGCACACTTTACGGGGACATGGCCGGTGCTTTGGCAGTGATAGGAGACCTTCTCAAACGCGAAGTTTATCAGCTTGCGGAATATATGAATAAAAAAGTCTTTTTGCACGAAGTCATACCGGAAGATTGTTTTAACATCGCGCCTTCCGCGGAACTGGGAAAAAACCAGAAAGACCCATTCGACTACGGCAGGCTTGAGACACGCGGATACCACGAAGAGATGGTCCGAGCTTTCACGGAATTCAGGAAAAATCCGGAATGGTTCGCGGATATGTACCTTAAAGGATCGCTTGAAACGGAGCTTAAGCTTGAAAAAGGAAGGCTGAATAAGCTTTTCCGCAACGGGCGCGATTTCATTATTGATCTTGAAAAGCATTGGGCGCTCTTTCACAATTCCTTTTTCAAAAGGATCCAAAGCACCGTTATACCAATTGTAAGCAAACGCGCCTTCGGGAACGATCTTAGAGAATCAAGAATGTCGCCGCATCTGACCAAAAGGTATTTCGGATTAAGAAGCGAAATACTTTCTAAGGAAAAAGGGCGGATAGTCCTTTTTGGCGGCTCGTTCGATCCTTCATCGCTCCACCACAGATTGATAGCTATGAGACTGATCCCCTGGTTCGAAAAAGTGGTGATAATCCCCTGCGGACCGAGGAAAGACAAGGGTTCGCTGGCGCTTACTCCGCCCGAGATGAGAAAAAGGATGGCAGAACTAAATTTCGGCGATCTTCCGGTCGAAATGGATTTTTCCGATATTGACGGAGGAAAATTCACTCCCGAGTGGGAATTAGACGAAAAATACAAAAAACTTTATCCGGATAAGGAGATCTGGCACGCGGCCGGCGGAGATCTAGTTGCAGGAGGAGCGGGGGGGAATTCGCAGATACAATCGGAATGGGAACGCGGCAAAGACATCTGGAAAAAACTGAATTTTGCCGTGATACTGCGCGCCGGCTTTTATGCCAGCAAAGAAGACCTTCCGCCATCCTCGCAAACGATAGGAATACCGGACCTTATCGGCTCGGGCACAAGGATCCGGCAAATGATAGCTTCGGGCGATGATGTCGGAGAGGTTCTTTATCCGAAAGTAATGGAATTCATTGAAAAGAACGGTCTCTACAGGAGGGAGAATAATGCTGATACTTAGCTTGCCGCCTCCTTTCCAAAGGAAAACGGTGGAAGAAATAGCCTCTCATCCCATGGCCCGCGCTTTAAGGTATAATACCGGCGCTTCCTCGCCGTACACGGCCAAAGAAACTTTGGAAAAACTGCAGGCAGTCGCCGAGAAATACAAAAAACCGCTTTACGTGGACATCAAAGGCAGACAGCTGCGGATAATAGAGTGGGCTACTTTCCCTTTCGGGCCTATAGTGCTGAACCATACCATTGAGCTTGGGCTCCCGGCAAAGATATATTTCCGCGGCGACGACGCGTGCGACATAAAAGAGGTCATCGACGGAAGAAAAATATATGTCGAGCCTTTCCCCAAATTTCCGGTAGGAAAAGGGCAATCCGTCAATATCCTTGCAAAGGACCTTAAAATAAAGGAGGATCTGACCGATTACGACCGCGAGTATTTAAAAGCTTCCCGGGAGCTTGGGATCGACAAATTCTTGCTTTCCTTCGTGGAAAGCAAGGAATATATCGCTTCACTTGAAAAAGAATTGGGATCGAAATGTTTTATCGTGCTCAAGATCGAGTCAGCCGAGGGAGTGGAATTCGTGCGGAACGCCGGCAAAAGCCTCGGAGAATATCTGCTTATGGCGGCGCGCGACGACCTCATGATACAGATAGGGGCGTTCAAGATGCTTGAGGCGCTAGAGCTCATCGCAAAAAGCACGAACGCCGTATGCGCCTCAAGGCTTCTTATGGGGCTTGAACAAGGAGCCGTCTCTATGGCGGACATTTCCGACATCCGGCTCATGGAAAACCTGGGCTACGGAAATTTCATGTTATCAGACGGGATATCAAGAAATCATTACAAAAAAGCCCTCGCTTTCTGGGCAAAATATGAAAGATCAAAAAAAGCATAACCGGTTCTTTCGAACCGGTTTTTTGTTTTAAAAAATAACGAATAATTGACAATAATTATAAAAAATGCTAAGAATTTACACAGTAACTTGCTGTTACTTGACAATATTACAAAAATAGAGATATAGTGTATAAAGAACACTAAATGGCCGCCTACGCTGAAGCTTTGGCGCGTCAAAGGAGGAAAATTTGGCAAAACGAAAGAAAACCGAACCCGTGAAGTCCGCATTGATAGTCGTTGACGTCCAAAACGATTTCTGCCCGGGAGGCTCGCTCGCAGTACCCTACGGAGACGAGGTAGTGGCACTTTTAAATTTGATGGTTGAACATGCGCGGAAGCGGAACATGGGCATATGGGCATCGCTCGAATGGCATCCGCGAAAAACGAGCCATTTCGCCAAGTTTAACTTGGATGGAAGAGGCTGGCCGGTACATTGCGTGAAAGGCACAATAGGGGCGGATTTTCATCCTGATTTAGACTTCGCCGGATCGATTATTGTCTGGAAAGGCACAAAAAAAGATGAAGATGCTTATTCTGCTTTTCAAGGCATGACCAATATCGGCTTCGGAACGAGAGGCCGAAGCTTGGAGAAAAGCCTGAAAAATTACGGGGTAAATGCTCTTTATATAGGCGGCTTGGCTACGGATTACTGCGTGGAGGCAACTGCGCTCGACGCGCTAAAACTCGGCTTTAAAGTTTATCTCCTGGAAGATGCCTGCCGCGCGGTAAATATCAAACCGGACGACGGGAAAAAAGCGATCGAAGAAATGAAAAAAGCCGGTGCCATAATAACTTCTGTAAAGGAGGTTTTGAGGAAATGAATACGGACAAGCCGATCATTACTTCCCTGCTTGATACGGACTTTTACAAGTTCACAATGGGACAGGTTGTTTTCAGAAAATATGCCGACGCAAAAGTTAAATACGCTTTTAAGAACAGGACTTCCTCCGTCAATGTTGCAGACCATATTGATGAAAAAAAGTTAAGACGCGAGTTAGACCATGTCCGCGAACTTCGTTTCAATAAGAGCGAACTTCATTATCTCCGTGGGACCAACGAATATCAGGATAGAATGTTCGGAGAAGATTATCTGGAATTTTTGTCCGGACTTCGGCTTCCCGAGTATCATCTGAAATACCGGAAGATCAACATTGGGTACGAAGAATTGATCCTGGAATTCCATGGAAAGTGGTCTGAAGCGATCTATTGGGAAATTCCCGCGCTTGCTATAGTAAACGAGCTTTATTATCGAACACAGATGAAAGATATGTCAAAATTCGGTAAAGAGTCTTTGCATGCCGAGGGAATCAAGCGGCTTAAGAACAAAATCCTGGAGTTGATGGGAACCGACGTAAAATTTAGCGATTTTGGCACGCGGAGACGTTTCGCAAAAAGCTGGCAGGAATATATCGTGACTACGGTTGCAGATGAGCTCCCGCGGCAATTTCTTGGAACCTCCAATGTAAAACTTGCCATGGACCATGGATATATGCCGATGGGTACGTCTGCGCATGAGATGTTCATGGGAATGGCCGGTATCCATTGCGGAACAGATGAAATAATAAGGTCTTCGCATAATCTTGCTCTCCGCGACTGGTGGGACGCATACGGACATGGGCTGTCCATCGCCCTCACAGATACGTTCGGGTCTGATTTTTTCTTCAGGGATATGACCCGCGAACAGGCGGAAGCCTGGAAAGGACTCCGGCAAGATTCCGGAGATCCGAAGGAATTTGCCGAAAAAGCTATCGCCTTTTATAAGAAACACGGCATCCGGCCAAAAGA
>CAZXFC010000012.1:23668-24585 GCA_964640425.1 uncultured Candidatus Saccharibacteria bacterium
GTTCCATTTTTAATAAGGGTAATGCCCGACCGGCTCTCTGTACAAAACATATTTTGGAGTTTCCTTGAAGCCTGGAGTTATCCTTACCCATGCCTGATTCATTCTTGCAGTGCCCTCACAATAGAAATCATAAAAGACAAGATAATTGTATTCAGCGACGGATTAACCGTGGGTGATATCGTAAGTATTCATGAGCGGTATAAGAACAAGGTACGTCCGACCTTCGGCTGGGGAACCAACCTGACAAATGATCTCGGCTTCAAACCTCTGTCGCTTGTAATTAAGCTTATGGAGATTAACGGCCACGGAACAGTAAAACTCTCCGACAACATCTCAAAGGCCATGGGTAAGTCGGAAGATATCGAAAGATATAAAAAGATTTTCGGATACTCTTCGACTCTAAATAAACCCTGTATCTATTAAAAGCCTGTCAAGAGCAATAAAAAAAACCCGTTCACGGCATAAGTCGGAACGGTTTTATTTTTCATCCGGCGTTTCCGGCGACTCTGTATTTGTCTGTACTTATTATATCATTCATGATAAACTCAACTGGCTCTTTAACAGAAAAAGGAGGTGGAAAAAGGATGTCAGCGGAAAACCCGTTCGTTTTGGTATCTTCGCCGAGGATGGAAACTCTGGCAAAAGCAATAAACGAGCGCCTTGCGGAAAAGAACGCAAAAATTCCCCATCATCAGATAGATTATAAGCAATTCGCGAATCTCGAATGGCTGCCCAAGATCCCCGAAACCGTTCGCAATCAGCACGTTTTCCTTTTGCACGCACTTCAATTCCCCGACCCCTCGAACGGACTGATGCAGCTGATGCTGACTTGTGATGCCTTATGCAGGGCGTCTGTGGACGGCATCACTCTAGTGATTCCCTATATCCCTTATTTGCGCCAGGACCGCAAAGATCAG
>CAZXFC010000012.1:24595-26879 GCA_964640425.1 uncultured Candidatus Saccharibacteria bacterium
CAGCCGCGGACGCCCATTTCCGGGCGCTTAGTCGCCGACATGCTGTAGATTCATAAGCCGATACTGAAGCATATCATTACGATCGATATGCATTCCGATCAGGCGCAGGGATTTTTTTCGGTTCCCGTGGATAATATGCCGGGCTCGCATATTTTTACGGACCATATAATCAAACGATTCGGGAGCGATCCGGAAAACACCATACTCGTCTCAGCCGATTTTGGGGCTTCGAAACGAACACATAATCTTGCGATAAAACTTGGCGGCCTGCCTAAAGCGATCATTGAAAAAGACCGGCCGGAAGCCAACAAGTCCGAGATCCTGACCATTACCGGGAATATTCCAAAGGACGCGAGGGTGATCATCTACGAAGATATGATTGATACCGGCGGGACCATCATAAACACCGCAAAGACCCTCAAAGAAATGGGCGCTGGCGATATTTTTATCTACGGAACGCACGGAATTTTTTCCAATAACGCGGAAGAGCGCTTCGGAAAAGAAACTTTCTCGATCACGGTGACCGACTCTATTCCGAGAGATGCGGATTATTACGAAAAATATAAAAGCTGGCTTACGATGATATCTCTTGATGAATATTTTGCCGACGCGATCCATCAAGGAATAAAGATCGGCGGAAGTATCAGCAATATCCACCACACCAGAAAAAAGGAGAAAAAGCATGAATCTTAAGCAATTCATCTACGAAGTTCCCGATTTTCCCAAAAAAGGCGTTCTCTTCAGGGATATTACTCCGCTTCTTCTGGATCCGGAAGCGTTTACGAATGTTCTTTTGGAGATCGCCGAAAGGTGGGATGAAAAGATCGATGCTATCGTAGCGCTGGACGCACGGGGATTCATTTTCGGCAGTGCGCTTGCGATAACATCAGGCTTCCCGCTGGCTCTGGCCCGTAAAAAAGGAAAGCTCCCCCGAAATAGGGTTTCGGCCGATTATGACCTTGAATACGGCGAAGGAACGCTGGAGCTGCACACCGACGCTCTTCATCCCGGAATGCGAGTATTGGTCGTAGACGACCTTCTTGCTACGGGAGGAACAGCGCTTGCGGCCTGCACTTTGGTCGAGAAATTGGGGGCAATGGTCGCTGGGTGCGTCTTCGTTATAGAGCTCGACGAGCTCAAAGGCCGCGAGCGCCTTGCCAAATACGAGATCCAAACCCTCCTTCATTATTAAAACCCGCCGTCCCTGAACGGCGGGTTTTTCATATAATGAAAACCGGGGATCAAATCCGGGAGTATTTAAGTATCTGCCCGATCATTTTATCGGCGTAGCAGCTTTCTTCGCTTTCGTATTTTTTCAAAAGCTCTTCATGTTTTCCAGCGAAGCGATAGGGATCATATACAAGACAAAGAATTTTTTCATTTTGTTTTTTATTTTATCATTGAACTATTAATCTAATAATGCGTTAGCTGACTATTTTTCGTTGTAGTCGAAAAACACCACCTCTATATTATGCCCGTCCGCGTCGTGTACGAAAGCCGCGTAGTATCCGGGCCAGTATTCTTTGCGAAAACCCGGCGCTCCGTTATCTTTCGCGCCCGCTTCCAGCGCGGCCTTATAAAAATCTTCAACTTCCTTTTTATTTTTAGCCTCAAAAGCCACATGCCCTTTTACGAATCCTGTTTCTTTTTTTATCCAGAAATCGGTATTTTTGCCGTCATTAAACCCGGCCGATTCGCCGTATTCCATGTTTTGGGTGTACCCCAAGGGCCGGAGCATTTTGGTGTAGAAAACTTTCGCTTTTTGATAATCACTTATGGGCAGAGTTGTGTGTGCGATCATAGAAATGAATGTAACCTTTAATAAATTAAATTGCGATGAATAATGATTAAATAGCTCCGGCACCTACTAAAAATTACTACTTGATAGCTTAACACATCGTGTTATGTTTAAGTCATGGTGAAAAATTGCACGAAACACGGAGCAGTGCGCCACTTTGAAAGAGGAGACGGCTCATTTCGCTGTGGTAAATGCGCATCTCGATGGGTTATCGAAAGCAGAATAAAAAAGAAAAAAGAATTGGTTAAAATGTTTGGCGGAAAATGTGTGCTATGCGGATATTCAAATTATATTGGCGCGCTTGATTTTCACCATCTTGATCCCACCAAAAAAACCTTTGCTTTAAGTGTAAAAGGGCTTTGTTACGCTTGGAGCTCGATTTTGAAAGAAGCAAAAAAATGCGTATTGCTCTGTAAAAATTGCCACACGGAGGCGCATTAGCTCATAATTAAGTGTTACCGTAATCTTTCTTTTGCGCGGCCGATT
>CAZXFC010000013.1:0-25292 GCA_964640425.1 uncultured Candidatus Saccharibacteria bacterium
TTGTCCCCTTGGGCGGAATCGGACCACCATCTACCCCTTAGGACGGGGCTGTTCTATCCATTGAACTACAAGGGGATGCTCATTATTTTATAGCACTGAAAATGATTATTGCCAAAAAATATTTGAATTGATATACTACTATTCGCGTCGCGGATCAAGAAAAATATTGTTGCAAATAGCGGCCAACCAAGCCGTTTTTTCTTTGTATAAAATATATAGCAAGTTTGTAACAGTCGTGAACAGTATGCTATATAGTAATTTAGGTTGCAAAAATAATTACGCGTGCTAGCTTATGATTCAAAAAAACTGCAGGCATATTTTTAAGCTTGCCAAAAGCGTCAGCCTGAAGAAATCAAAAGTAGAAAACGTATTTATTGCGTACGATATGAATGGCTATATCATTCGGCTAAACCACGAACCTCAATTCGAGATTAAATGTCAGAAATGCAGTTTGGTTGAAAACGTGACTCCCGACAAGGTGTGCCCGAAATGCCTAACCGCGGTTATTCAAATAAGCGACTCAAGTGCATATGATCAAATTGATAAATACTTTGGAAGGGATGAGAATAAGATGCGTGATTATAGAATAGGTTGCTGGCTAAAACTATATAAGTGCACCGCATGTGATTTTATGGCAGCGGGAGCGTCTCAGAAAAATTATACCATGGGGCGGAATTCATTTTAATAAAAGCGATGACAACTCTCTTTTTTCTTTACTAAAGTTTTACCTTGAGGTATCCTTGATACAGAAAGGAATTGTAGTATGCGAATAATTAAGCTTTTTGTAACTGCGTTTCTTGGCGGTTTGATTTATTTTATGCCCGCTTCTGCGGGGTCGCAGGAAATTATCGGAATCGCACAGCCCGGTACATATGAATATAGTCTTGTGGAGGGACTAAGGCAATTTCCATATTCCGATGCGAACGGATTTTACACGGCGGCGGTTGCTTATAAATTAAATCAAAAATGCAAAAGCACGCTGGTTGGAGAAGATAAGTATGCCGGATGTGCCGTTCTTAAAATTGTCACGCGCGATAAATTGATCTTAAATGTTGAAGTTGTCGGAATGCTGTGGCAGATGATCCCTTTTTTGCATGAATTGAAGCCCGAATTCGGGCAGTATCGCTGGTGGCATGGTGTTGTTTGGCTGGATAAAAGTCCAAGCGGCCAAAATAAATATTTCTACTGGCATCAATTTAACATGCTTGGAAGATTCCGGGATTATTCTAATCCTGACGGGTCAAAAACATATAAGAACGAAGTTTACAGATAGCCCTTTTTAAGGGCTTTTTTCTTTACAAAAAAATGAATTAAGGGTAATCTGGTAAAAGAATTTTCGAATTGTGATTTAGTATGATAAATGAAAAGCATTCTTTTTATGGCGGCGAATGGATTATTTCGCCTGAGGGCTTATTTACCTTTGCTCATAATTATCGGCATCGTTCTGATAAAACAGAAGTTATCCTCATCGGGGTCAACCACGTGGGAGAAAAGAATTATTACAATGGCATCAGAAAAAAATTACTGACATGCGAGCGCGTCATCTTTGAGGGCGTTAAACCGCGTTTTAGGAAAATGTATTACAAGATTTGCGAAGACATTGATAAATATTGCGCACGATATGCAAATGAGGCGGATACAAAACTAGAAGAGGCAAGCGGCGCTTATTATGCCGCTCTTTACAAGGGATTGCATCTAATTAACGAAAAAGATGTGTTTGCGCAGTTTGAAAAAAGGCGCGCATGGTCGGCCGGCGATGAAAAATTTTGGTTCGCGCTTCTAGACAATAACAAATTCAAAAAATTTGCCGCAAAAGAATTAAGATGGAGGCGGAAAATGCCTTTAGACTATAAAGAGAAATTGGCAGAATTTTTTGAATCTTCAAAGTGCGGGCACAAGATATGGCAAAAAAGCGATTTGGGTGAGTTCTATTTGGCGCAAATACATCCGATTATTGAAAAATACGGAAAATATGTCGTAGGTCTGGAGCGTGAAGTTCTGGTAATGAAAAGGTTGAAGGAATTGTTAGCGAAAAGACCGCGAAGGATCGGTGTGAAGTTCGGGGCCGGCCATATCTCGCGGTTGAAAACCGCCTTAGAAAAAATAGGCTTTATTTGTTTGAATAATGAAGCATATTGCGCATTCAAATTTTAGCGGCATTCAAAGCCGCTTTTTTCTTTACAAAAAAGTCGGTTTGCGTTAGGGTGTGGGGAGAGAAATTTTGGAGTAAGGTATGGGAAATCATGAACTGCTTGATTCTTTCGAAAAAGAATTGCAATTGCTAAGGAGCATTGCTGATTTGAAATATGGGTTATTTAATTTTATCGGCACATTTCGGTTAAAACGCCGTTTTAAAATGATGCCGGAAGCATTGGCGCATGTTGCCGCAGCGTCTTTTGTTGTTGAGGTGAGGGCCGCGCTTTGCAATCCGGCAGGAGCAGGAAAAACGGAATTGTCGCATATGGGGATCCTCAAAAGAGTTATCGATCACGAAAATAACACTTTCGGCGCGATTTTCATTCCATCTCAAAAGTTAATTGAAGAAAAAAAATCTTTTGCAGGCCAACTGGCCGCGATACGAAATCGCGACGGCTTTGATGTAATCGAGCAGGATGCGAAAAGCAACTTAGAAAGCGCGTGGCGTTTCGATGAAAAATTTCGTAACCTGAACCTGGAATATTTGCTTGCGAGCATGTGCGCTGCGATATCGCAAAATTTACTTAAAGGAACCGCCATTCACTTTCAGGCTTTGGGCGAGTTCAAGCCAGATCTTACTTTCGAACCAGATCAATTGTTAATTGCTTCAATAAAAGGCAGATGTAATTTGCGGAAATCAACAGAACCGTTAAAATTTTACAGAATCGATGAATAGCCATTTCGTAATGGCTTTTTTCTTTACAAAAAAGCCGGTTTAAGTTAAGGTTGTTTTAGATTTTTAGGGTTGAAAATGATAAAAAGTTCGGAAGTGCCCCTAAGTTACAGGCGCCTGAATTTGCACCAGCAAACTCTCCGGGTATTGAAGGCGAGGGGCTGGCATAATCCGCGGGAACATCATCATGGTGCTTTGACTCCCGATGAAAAAGGTTTAACCGGCGATATTAACGCATCTGTCGCATTTAGCTCGGAAACTGCCGATGAAATTGCCGCGCTTTTCGCGGGATTAAAATCAGGCATGCTTTACGCGCGCCTTGCAGGAGGAACTCCTCCTATCCCGCCTTTAACAAAAAAAATGCTCGATCTCGAATTGGGCAAAGACCATCCGAATAGAAGCGATTACAATGTGCTTTTTACATCTACCGGAATGGGTTCGATAGTCGCACTGACCATGGCGCTCGTGCCTTTCTGCGGCGAATTTATCAGCTCGCCCTACCTCTACGGTGGAACCTATCAGTGGTTCAAGGATTTCTTGCCCAAGATTGGCCGGCAGTGTTTTTTTGTGAACGACCCGCGCGATCTCGATGAATGGGAAAGTTTGCTCAAGTGTAGGCCTATGGCAAGTTTGTTGTATTGGGAGGAAGACCCGAATCCTACCCCTTTCAAGCTCGACGGCGCAGGCATTGCCAAGCTCGCCAAAAAATACGGAAAACCAAGTGTTAGCGATAATACTATTCCAACTCCGGCTTTAAATCAGCCGCTGTTGTACGGCGTGGATGCGGTTATTGAATCCACGTCAAAAAATATTGGCGGCAAGTCAAAAGGCCTCGGCGGTTCAACGACCGGCAAAAATGAAATTATCGAAAAGATACGCGCCTGGTCGGGAGTTTTGGGGAACGTAATGGACGCGAGAGTGGCAGACTATATGTTTTGGGGCGCAAGGACGCTAAAAGCGCGCATGGCGCAAAAAGTTAAGAACTCCGCAGCGATCGCAGATTTTCTGCAAAAAGATAAAAGGGTAAAAAAAGTTTACTGGTCGGGTTCTGATCTTATATCATTCGAGCTTCACGGCACGCTGGAACAGGCAAAAAAAGTTGTGGAAAGCTTCAAATTCATTTTGATGGCTCCGCATCTGGGCGACGATTATCCGCTTGGCATTCATCCGGCTTCGGCCACGCACAGCAAGGTTCCCGCCGAAGAGCGTTTGAAGCTAGGCATCTCGGATACGCTTATCCGGCTTTCTCCAGGGCTTCCGCACCATTCAGATGTTAAAGGTGATATATTGCTGGCTCTTGATAGAGTGTACGGAAAAATTTGATCCAGCCCCGCAACTGCGGGGTTTTATTTTTTATGCTAAATTAAATGCATGAACCCCGTTAGAAAATCTACAAAAGATCAATTTGGTAGTAAAATAGCTATGCCAGTATTTGTCTATATTGGCAGTTTAATCGATATTAATTTTCTAACGGGGTGAAAGTCCGCATAAGACGTTTCGACAAATCGTTGCCTCTGCCCGAATACAAGACAAAAGGGGCGGCCGGGTTTGATTTTATGGCGAGAGTTTCCATGACTATTCACCCGAAAGGCATCGTTCGCGTGCCTTTGAATATAGCTCTCGAGCCTCCCAAGGGTTATTTTTTGATGGTGGCGGCGCGGGGGTCATTGCCGAAGAAAGGTTTAATGCTTGCGAACAGTATTGGAGTCGGCGATGAGGATTTTTCCGGAAACACGGACGAATATTGGGCTACGCTTTATAATTTTACCGATCAGCCTGTTTTTGTAGAAAAGGGCGAGCGGCTTTGCCAGGGAATTTTTAAGAAATACGATAAAGCGGAATGGGAAGAGGTTGAAGATCTCGGCAATCCTTCGCGCGGTGGATTTGGCACAACGGGTAGAGTCTGATATATATAATCTATGCGCAACTTTGAATTTTATCAAAATTGGAAAATGCCATACTGGGGCTCTGTTCTTTTTCCGTTGGTAAGTGTTTTGGTTTTTTTGCTGGTCGTTTGGACGCTGTATTGGAAAGGGCGGGCGATGTGGCTTGTTGCCCGCAAATCTTACAAGCTTTGGTTTGTCGCTTTGCTTTTGGTAAATACAATGGGCATACTCGATATTTTATACGTGTACTACTTCAGCAAAAAACGCCTCGGCGGAGATCCGATAGAAAGCAAAGCAAAATATTAATTCTTTACAAAAATATTGGTCTAATGCAACATCAATTTCATTAAAAAATTTTTATAAAACAATACCCGACCCGCGCACTGTCGGGAAACCGACGAAAAACAAAGATTATAAGGGGGTGTGTGTTCTCACATGCGGCGGCACAGATATTCAATTGGAGCTGCAAGAAATACCAAAATTATTAGTTATGGGCCTGTAGCTTAGTGGTAAAGCAAGCGCATGGCATGCGTTAGACGGGAGTCCGATTCTCCCCAGGTCCACCATTCTGAATTTGAAGAAAGATTGACCTCGCCCGCGCCTTTGGCGCGGGCTCGGACTGGTATTTCCGCCAAGTCCCGCCAAGGCATTTTGAATTCCGCCAAAAGCATTCCCGCCGCAAGTCGTCTGACGATAAAAAAATCCTGAAACTAGATTTGACTAGCGGAACAGAGAAAACAGTGCTTACAGAAACCGGATTAGTTGACTGGGACATTGATGAAGGATATGTCGTTTATCAGAAAAACACTGGAGGATATAATTCAAATCTATATCTTCAGCAAATTCAGAGATAAATTACGAATGTTCAAGGTTCTTGATTTTGCGGCTTTTGACGAAAGCGGAGCGGGAATTCCTTTTCCCTCGCCATGCCATCGCCTCGTTTCACTCGGTAACAAGAATTTTCATATCAAATTAAGATTGCGATGAGAGAACGCTCATGTCCGTATTTTTCCGGGTCTTGCAAATTCATTTCTTGAGAAAATTCTGTTAAACGCTCTTTCAAATTATCGTTCCAATTTTTGAAAAGACTAAGAAAGTCAGAATTTTTCACATAATGCTCGAAGCCGTCGGTAAAAATAAAAATATGATCGCCACTTTTAATATCAAAAATGCCTTTCTCCAAGTTCTCTGCCATTTTTTCCTCACCGTTTATCACGGCGTATGGAGTGCAAACGCCCGAAGACATAAATTTTACATTCATCTCTTTATCAAAATGTGCCACGAATGAATCACAAATGGAAGCCCAATACGCCTTATCATTTTTGATAACCGCAAATGAACCGGTAGCGGCGTAAAAACCTATGATGTTCCCAGAAATATCACTTTTGCCAATATGCTCATTGTATTTTTTTACTTCGGCATTTGCTTCTTTAAAAACTTCAATGATTTTTTTCGCGTCAAATTCGCCGTATTTATTACAAGCGCTTTTTATAACTGCTTCGCAAAATATTTTCGCAACTTCTCCCGCCGGAGAGGGATTTGGATATTTTATGTTATCTTCAATTAATTTTTTGAAATTCAAAGTAACCCCATCAGACACAACGAAAACTGGAGACGAATTTGACGCGATTAGATAATCTTCCTGTGGATGCTGATACGTTTCTGATAGATGTTCGGTCAGGTTTCTTTTTTCTGCAAATACTCTTATCGCTTCTTTTGTGGGTTTTTCAATGAATGACAGATGTTGCATAAATAGATTTTAGCAAAAAGAAACCGCTCCGTGAATGAACACGAAGCGGTTGGTGGCGGCTGTGCGCCACATAATCACAGCTTGAGAAGTTGGTCTTGTGCGCCAGTCGCTTGTGCAAGTGCTTGCGCCTTGCGGCGCAGTTGATTTCCCGGAATCGGGTCGCCTTGTTCGACGAAGTCGGTGATGTCCGCGCAGTGGCGGTAGATTCGTGCCGCTTGTCGCGGATCCTGCTTTTCGGCTTTCTCCGCTTCAGTAAGCGCGGCTTTCACTTCCGACTCCGCATTACGCCAATCACTTTCGTGCCGATAAATATCGGCAAGCCCGACGCGAAGCAAACCTCGCGTGTGAGCTTTTTCCGGGTTCTTGGCGAGCGCGGCACGGATACATGTCTTTGCCTCGTCGTATCGGCTTCGACAGCGCAGAACGCTTTGGCGTGTATCGCACTGAGCGGCTGACATGCCGTCATAACCGATGAGTTTGACGACTCTATTCGAAAGCGGAAGCATGCGCCAGTAGCACCAAGCGGCAAGCGGAAGCCAAGTGAAGTACCACGCCGCGACTTTTACCGGAGTGAGCAACTTTGGTCGGAGAGCCGCTTTGAGTTGAGAGAACGCAGTGCCGACGATGCCGCAATAGGTGCTTGAGAGCGCGGAACATCCTTGTGCCTGCACTTGTGGGTCGCTTGATCGCATTTTCCTCCTTTCCTGCTTTCGTGATTTAAAAAAGAGCTGCAGCTTGGAGCAAAACGATGTTTTGCTCCAGCTCAGATCGTAAATTGAAGTCATTTATAGCCTCCTAGGTAAGGGTTTCTGTTTGAATCTGTTCCAACTATAACATAATACTTAATATTATGCAAATTTTTATTCTCCTTGTTAACCATGCGCCTCTACGCTCTCTTCAGCGCCTTGGCGATGATAAATGAGCCAATTACAAGTCCAAGGAATATCGCGATGCCGATGAACATCGGTCCGGCAAATCCATCCGTTGTTGAGCTGCCTGAGGCTTGCGCGAGATTATCATTTGAAGACTGTTGGGCGGTCGTTTTAATTTCGGTCGGTGTCGGCGTAGGTGTTGCAGCGGGTTCTTCTTCGACCGGTTTAGCCGGCTTGGAAGCGATTTTAATTGTAGTTTCCGCCACCCATCCGTCCGGGCTTTCGTCAAAATTAATATTCCAGAACCAATGATATGTTCCGCTGACTTTTGCCCGCACCGGTCCTCCTACGACAACTCCGGCGGCTCCATCTTCGTGCGAGCCCAGCATCGCGCCTCCGGGTGTTTTACGGACATTCGACAGGCCTTTTACTTCCACGTTGTCATCAAGCGAGAAAGCTGTTGACGGTTCTACAGATGCTGGTGGAGTCGGTGCAGGTGCAGGAGTTGGAGAGGGCGCTGTGCCCTGCGAAGCCGGAGGCGAAGCAGGGGGTGGAGGCGTCGGGGTTGGCGTAGGCGCCATCGGCGAACCCACTGTAAATCCTGTGCCTGTTTCTCCGATGGCGCAATCCTGTATCGCGTATTGCCTGAATACATAATCGGCATTCGTATCAATAATGACATCATAAAATCCCGGATTGAGCTGTCGCCCGCCCCAGATTTTTGTGCGGGGGATATTTACGGTGTCGCTGTTTGCTACGGAAATTATTTCAATATTCGAAGAGGCATCCTGCAAAGCGTCGTTCTGCTGCCAATTTTTGTCCGGTCCTATCAATACGGAAACCGTGGCATCGGTGGCGAATTTGCAATAACCTTCTATATAAACTTCATCGTCTATTCCGAAATTGGTTTTCTCGGTCCCGTTTTGGTCGGTGAGCTTAAGGCTTGTTTCCGCGGCTAAAGCCGGAAAAGCGGCGGCTAAAAGAAACGCGCCAATAATGATTTTTGTGTATTTCATAAATTAATATTATAACTACTTGTTTATTAATACAAATATCCCCATGTCTGGAGCTTATCCGAGTCTTCGCCCCATCCGGCGCCGATGTCGGTGCGATAGAACATGTTTTGCAGCATTATATTATCTATCCTCGCGTAAGCTTGCTTCCTAGCTTCTTCCATTGAACTTCCTGAGCCGGTTACGACCAAGTCGTATCCCGCGTTCTCGGCGATTTGCCAATTGCCTTCGACTATTTTGATGTCACCAAGATGCACGCCGTCTATGTTGGGTTTTTTGAACAATATTGAAAGGTCGTGATAAATTTCAGCGGCGGCATTGTCGTGGTAGGGGAAGGGAGGCGTTGCGCAGACAACTCCCACCTGGAAACCCTTCTTTACTTTCAGATCGTAATTTTCTCCCTTCGCAAGCGCGATCAGAAATTCTCCCCAAGGAGATAAAACTCCCTCCATTTGGATTGAAATATACGGATATCCGAACCTGCTCGTAAATTCCAATGGATAGATACCGCGCGCATTCGCAATGCAATTTATATCAATGAATCCGACGTAACCGGATTTGGTCAGATCATCTTTTAATTTCTCCATTGTGGCCTTGAAAAGAGTATTCGGCGCGCTCCAGAAAATAGAAGTGCCCATTTCTCCTGTTAGGGGCCCTAACTCTCCCGGAAAGAGCCTTTTATGCTCAAAACCGATTGTGACCGGATAAATAAAATCTTTTCCGTTAAAAAATGCGCCTGCGCCCACTTCAACTCCCGAGGCGAATTTTTGCAGCTGGAACTGCTTTATCTTTTTTTCAAGCATTTTTCTGTTGCTCTGGAGTATTTCGTAGAGATCCTTCCCGTCCTCTTCTTTGGCCAGGAAAAGCAGTCCTTTTTGTCCTGAATTTATCGAGCCGGACGGCTTATAAACATAGCGTCCCGGGTTTTCCTGGATAAATTTAAGCGCCACGTCGTAATTGTCGAAATCCCAGTGCGGAAGCGTTAGCATTCCCAGTCTTTTCATTTCGGACTGCCCAAATTCCCGGTCTTCTTCGAGCCGATCCGTATAAACGCTGCCTCCAATCACTTTTTTTCCGGCTTTCCTTAAATTGTCTGCTTGGGCGCCGAAACCCACATCGTCGAAAACTATGACATCGGCCCAGTCGATGAATGCTTTCCAGTCAGGAACTTTCTCCAGTATTCCGTCATAAGCGTCGGTCTCCTCTTTTATAAAAATTTTAACTTCGTGCCCTTCTTTTTTTATTTGCCATGCAAGGTCGCCGCTCATGCTTTCCCAGCCTACGAACAAAAATTTATAAATTCCTTTTTTATTTTCTCCATTTGCCATAATTAAATTTTACTCTTCATAATGAAACAATGCAAGAGTAAATTTATTTTTTATGCCGATTTTTTATTTTTGTTTTAAAAAATTGACCAATTCCCGGAGCTTTGGGCCGGCAACGCAATGTGTTTTAATCCACTTTTTTGCTTTGGCCGGGCTCATTGACGGGTCTTCATAAAGAGAGATCGTTTCTTTCGCGTTATTTTTCAAATAATCAAATAAAGCATGGTTGTTTTCGACGCTTATTTTGTGTCCGTCAAATGTCGCGATTCCTTTTTCAAACATGCCGTTCAAAACAAAAACAGACGCTTTGTAATATTCATCGTCCGGATCGCTGCTTTCTATCACGGAAAGGGGAACGGATATTGTTATGCCCGCATATTGGTCCTCCGTATATGGCAGAGTTTTCTCGCGGATAAGTTCCGCGGCTAATCCGCGGTGTATCGAATCGGCCGACACTTCCGCGATGACGGATTCCTGATCCGGCCCGAGCCGCTTCGCTTCGGGCGTTTTTACGTGATAAACGGAATGTGACAATTCGTGAAGTATCGTATCATTGCGTAACATTGCAGCCGTTTCTTTATCGGATACCGTTTCGAATGTTTTTTCCGAATTATGCATGAGCGAAAAAAATCTTTTCGCGTCTTTATCGGCTCTTATTTGTTCATTCAAATACAATGCTATTGTCGGGTCATTTTGGGCTATCGCGTTGAAAGTGAGTCCCGCTCCGTAGGAGCCTATGGAAATATAGCTTCGTACGATCTTTTGCCTCATATTTTCCGAGAATTGGCCCACGCCAAGTGCGTCCAGTTTGTCAGCCAGCGCTTCCTTCATTGTTTGGAATTTTTCATCTTCCGGCCTGGATTCAGGAGTTCTTATTACCACTCTTAACTCAGGATCAAGATATGGCGGGATGTAATATCCGTCGAGCGGAGGAACGATAATTATCGGAAAGTCCGAAGCGATAAGCTCGATATAAGTTTCTACGATTTTGTCGTGAAGTATTTTCGCTTTTGCCGGATCTTTTTCGGCAAAAAACCGGGACAGTATTTTCAGGTATGAGGAGAATTCCCCGGCTCCCGGTTCTTTCCGCCAGGTTTCGTCATTTTTGCATATCGCCTCGAGTTTTTTTGAAATGTAAAGGGTTTCGTGCGGGAAAAGCTCCGGAAAAGCATGAGGCTTGCCGTCTTCTCCCAAAGGAGCTACAGGATTTGCGTCTCCGGGCGGAGTCGGAGCCAATTGAGAATAAGCAAGAAAACGGATGAACAGCGGATCGGATTTGCTGGATGTCTCTACCGTATCGAGCAAAAGCTCGCGCATATTCGGAGGCATGCCCAACTTTTGGAAATCATTTTCATCTGCGCCTTTTAAAACTTTTTTGTATATTCCAGTCTCTATTTTTTTGGTAATGTGCGCTAAAACAGCCATAAGCACTTGGCGCCTTGTTCCTCCTATCTCTTCTCCCAATTCCTCGAACCATCCGTTGGAGAGGGCATTGAGCATTTTTTGGTCCGGAAGGTCCTCTATCGACGGTATCTCTTCTTTGATTTTGGGAAAGTTCGATAAAATATATTCCCTGACAATGTCGCGTATTTGGTCGGAAAGTTCAAGGCCGGAATTCCAAGGACCCACTTTCTTGTTCAGGTTTTTCCAATCTATCTTTTCTCCGTCCGGTCCCGCATCGGCCCTGAGCAGGGAAAGTGTTTTTTCTATATATCTTAAGCCCGGTTTTTCCGGGATAATTTTTTCTGCGTCGGGCATTTTTTCAGTCATATGATCCGTATTATTTTTTAATTACCGAGAAAACAAGGGTTTTGTACGAAGACTCAGGCAAGAACTGATTTTTAAAATTCAAAGGCCCTCCTTCTTCAACACCGCCCATATCGGCGGTTTTATAACCGGCTGATTTTATGTATTTCAGGTCTTCAAGGTATAGGATCAGTCCCAGGTCATGCAAGGAATAATCATGGATACCGACCGCGGCATAGTAGGAGTCGGAATTTACTATTTCCCAGCCGCCGTTTAGTCCCACGATTTTGCCGTCTACTTTCATGGCCCGGATATCTTTTATGCCTTTAAATTTCGCGTCGATCATATTGTGGTAAGTGTGGTCCAGTATGTTCTCGACATCTTTTTCTTTTAGGGTTTTAAACCATTTTTCTACTATGCTATGAAGCTTGTCTGTAGGGGTTTCCCGCGCATCCGATATCTCTATCGCATGCTCTTTATAGAACTTATTTACGGCATTACGCAAGCTCTTAAAATGCCCACCCGGGAGCCCGGAATCGAACTTCTTCATGTTCATTATGGGCCATACCAGCGAGTAATCATCGCGTTTAGCAGAAAACGAAGCATCCAATGCTTCTAAAATACTTTTTTTTGTGTCAATTCTCGCCTCGATATTGATTTTCTTGATCTCTTCCGATAAAGCCGATTTGATGAATTCTGCTATTTTTTTGCCGCGTTCTTTTTGCGGCGCTAGCGGTTCGGAAAAAATATTCCATTCGGTTTCCGACCGATGGGTAAATAAACCTGTTCTGTCGGGCCATCGGATAAAAATGGGTTTTTGCCCCGGAGCGGCATAATATACAAACCAATCCGCATTATGTTCCGGAGCAAACCCGAATTTATTTATTGTATTTTCTATTGTCTTGCGGTCGTATTCTATATCCGGGAGAAATTCCATATTTTTTTATTATAACAGATAATCTTCATGGTTAAACCATGAAGTTTTTTTAATGTCAATCTACCCCAAATTAAGAAAAGTTGGTATTGTAAGCCCATGTATTTGGAACCGGAGAAACCGCCAAAAGATCTGCCCGATGAAGATATTTTAAAAAAATCGGTGAGAAATCCGGCTCTCTTTTCTTTGCTCATAGATAAATACCAGCTGCCTTTCACAAGGAAAGCCCTAGGCATAGTACATTCGCAGGAGGAGGCCGAGGATATCGTGCAGGAAGCCTTTACGAAGATTTATTTGAACGCGAAAAAATTTAAAAAACAGCCGGGAATCGAATTTAAAAGCTGGGCCTGGAGGATATTGGTCAATACCGCGCTTACGCATTATAGGAAGGTCAAAAAGACTTTCGGCAACGTAAGCTACTTAGATGAATTATTGGTTGGGGACGATGAAGATATCGAGTCAAAACTGAACATTGCCAGCGAGAATTTAATAGACAAGGATGACCGGGTAGGTGTTATCAAAGATGCCATTGAGGCTTTGCCTGCGGAAGCGGCAGTCTTACTTAAATCACATTATATAGAAGACCGGCCATACGGGGAAATAGCCAAAAAGCACGGGCTTTCTATCGGCGCTTTGAAGATGAAACTTTTCAGGGCCAGGAAGGTTTTAAAGGATATAGTCGGCGAATCTTAATTATTAATATATATGTCCAACGAACAAAAGTTAAAAAACAGGATAATGAGGCGGGTTTACGGAATATGGTTTTTGCGCCAGGCTTTGCCCTTGGTTGCGGGCGCGGCTTTGCTTATGACGGCGGCCCTCCGTTTGACGGCGGACCGTTTCTTCGTAGCCCAGATCTGGAGGAATTTTGAGAGTGTTGTCACAAGCAATATTCTTGGTCTTCCCAGATACATTGCTTCAGCGATGAACAGCGCGGAACCTTCGCTTTTGCTTTTGATCTCCGTTTCAGGCGTTGCGGGTCTCTGGCTTGTCATCAAATTGCTCCGCAGCATTCGTTCTATTATTGCTTCAAGCGCGGATCTTGGCATGGGTTACCAAAGACGATAATCGATATTATCAGCTAATAAAAAAATCTCCAACCTTTGGCCGGAGATTTTTTAAATCTCACTGAATAAAAATTTGTCGAAAACTTTCATTTTTTCTTTGTAAGTATCGGGATTGAGCAGCCAAAGAGTAGCGGCCATTGAAGAAAGCAGGGAATTGCCGTCCTGAGGAGTAAAGCATGTTCCGCGGATGTGGAGCCCGTCAGGCGAGACATCAAATGAATCTTTATAAAAAACGGTTTGATTTAAAATTCGTCCGCGTATGGGGCTTGCGTTTCTCGCCCGGTCGGAAATTCTGTTGTTGGATTTGAGTTTTGTGAAAACTATCAGAGGATTGGATTTGAGCCTTGCCAAAGCCGTCTCGCGTCTCATTGGTTTTTTAAGTTCTATATCGAAAAGCATCGTGTGCATGTATTGCGTCGGAACTTTGATTATCTGGCTGTGTATCGGGATATTTGCCAACTCGCCGTAAATAGTTTTTATGACCCTTGCCGCGTCGTATCCCTGATGCGTTCCATACGGCTCATATTTTTTCTTGAATGCTTCGGCTTCAACTCCCGGATTGAGCCGATCTTCGCTGATATCCGAGCCGCGCCGCGCAATAAAAAACTTTCCGTAACGCAAATTATCCGATTCTTCGTGTGAAAACAGCAAAGTAAAAAGCAGACAGACGAGTTGATGAGTACCGCAACTGACAACCTGGAGATATCTGTGCTCGGGCATCATCGCTTTATCGTTGATGGTCCAGGCAAAAGGTATGCCGAAATTTTCTTCGCTTCCCTGCGCGATGAATCCTTTTTTGGGATATTTTCCCGAAAGCTTAAGATAATGTTCGTATTTCAGTTCATTGCCGTTAGGCGTGCAGTCAATGACGATATCGGCCGATTCCAAGGCGGCTTCATGGATGGAATAAGGGATCGTCCCGAGCGCGATGAATTTGCCGTATTGATCTCTGTCAACAACCAGGCGCGCGCCTCTCGCCATAAGTTTTTTTATTTTTGGCGTATCTTCCGGAAGAGGCCTTTTTTTATGAAAAGAAACGGTTTCCAAGCCGAGATCTTTTTGTGTTTCTAAAAAAAGATAAAGTATAGGCTCTCCGATTGTCCCCGTACCAACAATATGCACCCACGGATGTTCTTTAAACATGTCAAAAACCCGTTTTCTTATTCAACCTTAGCAGATTTAATTTGAGTTACAAAGGAGAGAAATTACGATTTAGGCAGAAACGTACCTGCTATCGCGCCTACGGCAATTGCAATTCCGCCGATCAATGCCATTCTTATACCGCTTTTGAACATGTGCACTCCCGAAATCTTGGCGCTAATCAAACCGAGACCGAATAAAGATACGACTGAAAGCAAGGCGGACAACTTTAGCGCCGGGTCCAGCGGTAAAATAATATAAGGGAACAACGGTATGAATCCCGAAATAAAATAAGAAAAGAACATTATCATAGCAGCGACTGAATGATTGCCGGCCGGTTTCTCGGAATGGTTAGTGAAGCTTTCCGCGGAAGACTCCGATAGAAAACTTCCCGCCGCCATCGAAAACGCCTCAACAAATAAAAGAATTATGCCGGTCAAAAAAACTGTGTTTCTCGGTACGCCGGCGATGGCGATTCCGGAGAGTAATCCAACCGTGGATACGAGGCTGTCTTCCACTCCAAAAATAAAATTACGAAAATAAGAAACGCGGTTCATTATTTCATGATACTTTATCTTGCGTCTAATGTCTTGTGCCGCAGCAAAACTGCGTTTACCGCGACAATTACCGTTGAAAGCGACATGAGAAGCGCGGCAAATGCGGGCTCAAGAAATATACCTTTCCACGCAAGAGCACCTGCGGCCAGAGGAATCGCGGCGACGTTGTAACCTGTTGCCCAAAAAAGATTCTGCAGCATTTTGGAATAAGTCATTTTTGAAAGGCGGATTATTTTCGGGATGTCCCGGGGATCGTTCCTGACCAATATAATTCCGGCAGATTCTATAGCCACGTTTGTGCCCGCGCCTATCGCCACGCCCAAGTCGGCTTGGGTGAGGGCGGGCGCGTCGTTGACGCCGTCTCCGACCATCGCAACCTTGTTTCCTTTCAGTTGAAGAATTTTAACTTTTTCTGACTTCTTGTCCGGGAGTACTTTGGCGAAGTATTCATCAATGCCGAGTTCGCGCGCAACCCATTTTGCGACGTCCTCGGCATCCCCCGTAATCATCGCGGTTTTAATTCCCATATCGCGGAGAGTCTTCACGGCTTCGCGTGATTCTTCGCGTATTACGTCGGCTAATGCCAGAGCACCAGCTACTTTATTATCCTTAATAAGCACGTTGATAGTTTTGCCTTCCGAGGCAAGCTTGTCTGATTCCTGCATCATTCTTTCGGGAAGTTTTAAGCCCAGCTCTTCCGCAAGTGCGACGCTTCCTATGTAAATCTCTTTACCGTCAATTTCAGCTTTTACCCCTTTTCCGGGAATGCGCTGGAAATTCCGGGCTTCAAGCAACCCTATATCTGCTTTTTTTGCTTCTCCGGTCATAGCTTTTGCCAACGGGTGTTCGGAGTGGCTGTTCACGGAGGCGGATAATTGCAGTATGTATTTTTCATTTTCTGAAACATCGGGAATTATTCTGTCTATCCCGAATTCTCCCCGGGTCAATGTACCTGTTTTATCAAAGAGAACAATATCAATATCGCGCGCGGCCTCCAGTGCCAGCCGGCGCTTTACGAGAAATCCGTTTTGCGCGGCTTTGGTTGTTGAAATTGAGGCAACCAGCGGTATGGCGAGGCCCAAAGCGTGCGGACAGGCTATGACAAGCACCGCGACCATTCTGCTTACCGCGAACGCGGGGTCGGCAATCGTAAGCCAGACAGCAAGAGTTATTGCCCCTGTTACAACCGCGACAAATGTTAGAAAAAAAGCCGCGCGGTCAGAGAGCATTTGCAGGCGCGATTTTGAGCTTTCGGCTTCGGCAACCAGCCGCATTACCCCGGCTAAAAAAGTTTCGTCGCCGATTTTTGATACAGTTACTTTCAAAGAACCGTCTCCATTGGTGGTGCCGGCGATTACTTCGTCGCCGGTTTTTTTCGGCACGGGCTTTGATTCTCCCGTTGCGATTGATTCGTTGATGTCTGAAATACCTTCGCTCACTATGCCGTCGGCAGGAATTCTGGCGCCCGGTTTTATCAGAAGTACGTCTCCTTTTTTGAGCTCGGCTAACGGCACTATTTCTGTTGTCCCGTTTCTCAATACTTCGGCGGTATCGGGTAAGAGTTTTGAAAGTTCCCGCAATGCCCCTTTTGCACCCGTGACGGCGCGCATTTCAAGCCAGTGCCCAAGAAGCATTATGGTTATTAATGTGGCGAGTTCCCAGAAAAGAGTTTCTCCGCCTCCGGTTATGATTACGCCGATACTGTAAATATACGCGACGGAAATTGCGAGCGCGATAAGAGTCATCATTCCCGGCAAATTCGCTTTTATCTCGCGGTAGGCGGAAGAAATGAAAATCCACCCGCCGTAAAAGAATATCGCTGAGGCGAGTACCAACGGCATATAATCGGAACCGAAGAATGGGGGCGCTTTATATTTAAAAAGCATTTGGGCAATATCCGAATAGGCGACTATCGGTATGGACAATACAAAACTCACCCAAAATTTCATTTTGAAAATGTTGGTAGAGTGTCCTTCGTGTTTATCGTGAGCAGCATACGCCATCGCGCCCTTTTTAATTTTTAATGGCACCAAATTCATCCCGCACTCCGGGCACATGCCCGGCCGTTCCTGCCTGACACTGGGATGCATTGGGCAGGTATTTATTTTTACTTGCTGTTCGTTGCCGTTCATTGGTTTATTTTAAATTCCATTTAAACGAACGTTCAGGGACTCCGCCGACGTTTTTAATTATTAATTCAACAGATGCCGGAGCGGGAACTATTGCATCAAATATAAGCGCGCTCTCGCGATGGTGGCCTCCGGGCCCGGCGCCCTCCCAAGAAATTGGCTTATACACACTGCCTTTGTCATCTGTTAAATACGAGACGGCAAGTATATCGTCGTCTAAATTTCCTGAATGCGTATCGAGTGAAATTTCAAATTTCCACGTGTTTGCACCGGCTCCTAATTGAATCGGTGTGACAGTTATGGCTACTGGAGGCGTTTCATCAGACTTGGATTCCCATTTTATCTTTGGCGTGCCGGGAATTTGCTCTCTTAACTGTTCATTGCTTTGATGTGAAGGCGTGACAAAAAATAAATAATAGAACAGCAGCCCCGCAACCAAAATGACAACGATGTAGTAAAAATTTTTCATATTTGCTTGTATTTATAAATTTTTTTCGCAATATAAGCGATGCCTCCCAGATTAAAAAGGATACCCACCCAGAACAGGTCCGTCTGGTACTGCGCGACGAAAGTCACAATGCCGGCCGTACCGAGGATCGGGAGAATATTTGCAAGATAATGAGTACAGCAGGATATCATTGCTGCCGTGGACGTGGTTCCCGTAATGCCGAGTATTTTCCCGTTCGCCATAACCTCCTGAAATAAGTTGCCGGAGATCAGTGTACAAGCCGAATTGGATGCCAAAACCGGAGGCAAGGCTAAGAATAAAGAAACGGAAAGCCGTAAATTGCCCCAATGCATAATTCCATCCTGACAAAAGCGAGAGCGCCGTGAAATAAACGCCAAGCAAGAGGATACCTGCAAGCATTCCATACACCATCGGTTTTGTGGCGGCGCGAGACATCGTTATTTCGCGGCGTAGTTTTCCGGATTTTTCCGGAACTGCTCTTTGCAGCGGTCGGAACAAAACGAATATATCTCGCCGTTGTGGTCCACGCTTATCTTGCATGTCGTCTCCATTCCGCAGACGGGGTCTTTTGCGGTTTTTTCCGCCGGCAGTCCCTTTTTTAATTTGCTGAACAATTTCATTTTATTGTTTTATCCAATTGTACAGTGCCGCAAAAAGCCAGATGGCGAAAAGCGTAATGATATTCCAGATTATGAGTCCGGTAATGAAGGTTGTAAGCGTCAAAACATTTTGTCCCATATTCACATTCGTGTGTAGCGCATACATCATAAATCCCGGGCGCATTCCTCCGACGAGCGCGACTCCCGCGAAGCAGACAACGTAAACGATGCTTATCCATGCCGCGCCGACCTTAAGTAGATGTTGTGTATTGATCATAAATTTATTTGTTAATTCTTTTAAATTATATTCCGCATCCGCCTTGCTCGCCTCGCTGAGTCGAAGCGGGCTGGCGCGCGGGAGCGGCAGGCTCTCCGATGTCGACCCCGCAGCCTCCGCTCCCGCTGCTTTTTTGCCGCGTAGTTACCTGCGCAGCTATTTTGGCGAAGCCCTGCGCGCTGGAATATTTCGCTCCCAAAATTTCTTCGGGGTTCACGTATTTCCATTTTACTCCGCGCTCTTCCATGTAAGAAGCGATAGTGAGGTATGTATCGGGGAACCAGTACGAATTGACTGCGAGAGCGATTTTCCACATATTTTCTTCGTTCACGCCCTGCGAGGCCATAAGTTCAAGCAAACCGAGCATTGCCATTCCGTGGTTGCAATCGGGGAAGTGTGTTGAATTTCCGCAGCACGGCCTATAAATACCTTTCGAAATTTTATCTACGAGTGCCTGTTGACCGGCGGTCAACTCAAAGAATTTGTGCCGGCTGTAATGGTTCATCGCGCCGCCCTTGGCGATTGTCCATCCTCCGGTTGATGCGAAATTTTGCGCACCGCCGTACCTTGGATCTTTCATTTCTCCGGTATCAAGTATCGGATTTTTTTGTCCGAGGCCGAGAGCCCAGAAAAGATTCAGGAGATATCCGGCATTTTTTTCCGTGATCCTTATTTTGCCGTTGTTTTGTCCGAGAAGCAAATTTTTGTACTCGTCAGAGAAGGCGCCCCGTTGCTCGTAGATCCCGGCAAATTTATCGGCGTCTATAACGCCGACGGATACCATTTTTGCACCAAGGTCGCCCCAGATCACCGGAAGTTCCACTCCGTCCGAAGGCAACACGGCTTCTTCAAAGGCGCTTGCTTGTTTCGCGCCCGCTTTTACTTCTTTATTGCTCACTGCCGGAATTTCACTCGTATATATCCATGCGCCGGCGAGTATCAATGATGAAAGCAGTATGCTTAAGGGCAGTAGTCCTTCTATTTTATTTTCATCCATGTCATATATATTAGTCTATTAACAACAATTTTTCATTTTTTCTTTCAGTTCTCTGGCGGCCGGGCTTAAGTCCTTGGACTTCGCTGAGTGTTTTTTTAAAAAAACAAAATAAGAGAGAGCGCCGAGTCCGAGACCAGCGAATGCATAAGCCCCAATGCCGTAAATTACTCCATAAGTTGCAAGAAAACCGGAAGTAATGAAAAATACTTTCCATAAGAGAAATGAGGCGCTGTTTGGAAGTTTTTTTTCAAGCTGATATGCAATTCCAACGGCCGATCCTCCCATGAGCATTGCGGCAATGAGCTGATATTCCGCCGCCATAAGTCTGCCTGACCATACTCCTGCAAGCATCCACAGCCATGTTCCCGAAACGCCCGCGCAAATTGGGCAGATTTTTACATTCAACTTTCCCAATAAATATGCGCCGAGCGCAAAGACGATTATCGATAATAACGCAATTAGTATAGCCATGTGTTTAAAGAAAATAGATAAGAACGCCTAATGCGATCATTGCGATGCCGCCACCAAGCCTCATCATTTTTCTTTCTTTCATTTGCCAGTCCCTGGCCCGTTCCAGTAAGGATTTGTCGCTTGCTATCAGTAAAATAATTACCAACGGCAGGACGAAAAGAATATTATACATGAATAGATATCCAAGCCCGCTCATATAAGTTGCTTTGTCGTGCAATAATCCGAGCACCATCAGGTACGGGCCTCCCGTGCAGGGAAATTCGCAGAGTCCCACAAGCAATCCTAAGAGGAATGCCGTCGGGATTGAACCGACTTCCATTAATTCTGCTATCTTTGTGTGCGCCGCGTGCGGGATCCGCAATTTTATCGGGAACGCGGGGAAATATTCGCTGATGAGATTTATCGTTCCGAGCAGTATCAGTAATCCCGCGCCTATTCGCGCCATAAAGTGAGGAGTTTGGAATATGTGCAGAGTTTGCAATATCCCCAGTCCGATGAGCATATAAACGACGAATATTCCGAGAATGTATATTCCACCAAGCTGGAATATTTTTGACCGCATTTTTCCGATGGAAAAAAGGAATGCGATGGTGAGGAGAAGTATGGAGAACGCACACGGGTTTATTGAGTCAATCAGCGCGGCCACCAATACCAGCGGCAGAAGCCATTTGCCTCCGTCCGATATTTTCCAGAGCGCCGTTGTTCCGATGTTGCCGGTCTGAAGAATGTAGATTCCGAGGAAGAACACCAGAGCCGCGATTATTAAGAGAACAAGTTTTTTTGACATGGCATTACGGTGTTACCATTGCTGAAAAATTCAGCTCAAGGGGTTTTCGTCCTCCTTCTTGTTCAAGTACTACGACTCTTTCTATTTTGCCGACACCTGCCGGACCGTGCGCCGCCGGGTCAAATGTTGCGGAAACGACAGCTTCTTCACCCGGTGCGATATCAACATTGATGCTCGGGATATAGCCGTGACCCTGCATGCCGAAAGGCCCCCATGTTCCGTTTTTGGTCGTAATAGATGCCACTGTGCACATGCAGGATGTGAACATTTTTGAGATCCTGACGGGATCAGTTCCCATATTTTTTACCGCGTATTCATGCGTAACTTTTCCCGCCGCCATTGAAATCTTGCCAAAATCGTAATCGGCAACTTCCGCGGACAGCACGCCGTTTGAGTATGATCGCGCGGACTCGGAAGGTTTTGCGGTGGAATTGCTACTGCTGAGCAGCCAAATGCCCGCCAAGCCGAGGACGAGAACCGCAAGACCGAAAAATATCTTTTGTAGTTTGTTGGTTGTTTGCATAAATAATTTTTTAATTCGGTAACATAAAATATCCCTCTGACTCGGGGATACTATGCCGACGGCAAAAAACCAATGCTCCGTCGGCTTATCGGCGGATTGATGGGCTATTTTCGAATAGCGAGAGCCAGCGTTTGAGCGCTATCTTCTGAGGCGGTGGGGACGAATTAAACTTTAGCCGCGAATACGCAAGTTTACGCGGTTTGTACAAGATTGAGGCCCAAATACCGGTGCTTACGCAAAGGAGGGAGGTCAGCAGAAGTAAAAATGCGTTCGGGTTTTTGCCGAAAGCGGCAATCGAGATTTTTTGGAAGGAGTCTATTGCGTTACCGAGCATAGGACAAATCGCACCCTGATTCGTATCAGCAGCGCATTCTATGCTGTGGTTCGAATCATGCATTGTAAAAACGCCGAAAAGCGCGATAGAGGCGAAGCCGGACACAATAATTATGGTAAGCGCATATTTCATTTGAATTAAGCGTAGCATAACTTTATAACTTAAAAAAGCCCCGGAGGGCTTTATTTTGTTGAATGGAATTTGTGCAGAACGTCGGGCCGGATAAGCCATTCCCGTGATTCCAGGCAATGTTTTCTTGACGACCAAACCCCCTCTTTTCCGTAAAAATCCCGATAAATATAATCCTTTGAGCCGATGATCCTGTAAAACCTGTTTGGAGAATACGTGAGAGCATTGTATTCGCGCAAGAGTTCATCCGCATAAAGAAAAAAGAAATGTACTTCGGCTTCGCCGTAGCCCAGCGGACCCGATACCACGCCAGGTCCGAAACCCGCTCTTCGCTGGAATATTTTATCGTTGATCATTATGGAAGAGGCGCGGGTTTTGTCCTCGCCCAAAGCGTAAATGACGAATTTCCACTTTATGCATCCCTGGGGTGTTTCTTCAAGCAAAAATCCCTCTATCTCCCCGGGAGCAAAGATCACGTTCATGTTTTCTCTCAATAGTTCCCATAGCGATTCGTTCGTGCCGGCGACCCTATATTGGATTACGTTTGCCCGCATGAGATTGAATGACGACGGATAGTTTTCGGGCGGATATGCCGGAGGCGCGGCATGTATCGGTTCTTCCGGCCATGTTTTGAAATCCGTCAATGTGCGGCCCGCTCCGCACGAATATAAAAACATTGCGCAAAATAAACCAACGAGGCTTTTGTTTAACATTCAAAAGTTCTTTATTCTGAATGTAATTATAGCATAATAGTTTTAATTAATTATTTCCCCTCGTGTGCTTCCTTTAGCTTCGCAATATCAAGCTTTTTCATTCTGAGCAATGCTTGGGTTACAAACCATAGATGTGGAATGATTTTTTGCTATGCGTCGCCACTCTTACAGGAAAATAGTATTGAGTTTGTTACATAACCACTTTTGGGTATAAAAGATATAAGCGCTTTTCCTGTGTATTTAAAATCTGTTTTTTGTAAATATCCTATAATAAAAGAGAGTGACTCTTGAATTTTTTTAGACAAAGCTTCATTTAGAGCAAAGTTTTTATCGATATTATTCATATTCAATCGTTGCTGGTGGTTTTTGAGTAATATCGTAAAGCACTCGGTTCACCCTTCGAACCTTGCCGATAATCGCGCTTGAGATTTTCTCTAAGAGTTCATTTGGAATTTTGTGCCAATCGGCACTCATACCGTCTATCGAATCAACTGCACGGAGCGCAATGACATACTCGTAGGTTCGGCCATCTCCCATGACACCGACCACTTTGACCGGAAGAAGGGCGGCAAATGCCTGCCAAATCTTTTCGTATTCCCCAGCCTTGCGGAGTTCTTCTATAAATACCGCATCAGCTTCGCGGAGAATCCGGAGTCGATTTTCAGTAATCTCTCCCACAATGCGTACGGCAAGTCCTGGGCCCGGGAACGGATGCCTCCACAGTAGTTCTCGTGGCAATCCCAAAGTGAGTCCTACTCGCCGTACTTCATCTTTGTATAAATCCTTTATCGGTTCGAGGATTTTGAATCCCATCTTTTCAGGAAGTGTGAGATTGTGATGACTTTTTATTTTCGCTGCCGTTTTGGAAGTTGAGGCAGATTCTATGCGGTCGGGATAAATAGTTCCTTGGGCCAGATATGCAATCGAGTGCTTCTTAAGTTCATTCTTGATCGCCTTTTCAAAAACCTCAATAAAACTATGTCCAATAATTTTACGTTTCTTTTCTGGATCGGAAATGTCTTTTAATCGTTTCAGGAAAAGTTGGCTTGCATCTATGACATGCAGTTGTTTGAAGCCATTTTTGCGTAGGTATGAAGCTACTTGTTCAACCTCTCCTTTGCGCAGTAGCCCTGTATCAACAAATACTGCATGTAGACGGTTGCCAATGGCTCTATGGATAAGCGTAGCGGCTACCAGTGAATCAACTCCGCCAGAGATACCTACAACAACGTGCTTATCTCCAACCTCGTTGTTAACTTCTGCAACGATATTTTCAGTAACTGAGCTAATTTTCCAGTTTTTCTTGGCTTTACAGATTGAAAATAGAAAGTTTTTGAGTAACGTTTCTCCATGTTGAGTATGAGTTACTTCTGGATGGAACTGAATGCCATAGAAGTTACTTTTTGAATCTGCAAAAGCAGCATACTTGCAACCGACCGTAGAAGCTGTCTGCTTAAATCCTTTTGGTAATATTGACACTTGATCGCCGTGAGAGAACCATACAACTTCTTTTGAGGAGAGCGCCCGAAAAATTCCTTTCTTGTCTTCAATACTTAAAATCTCTTTGCCGAACTCCCCATGTTTCCCTTTAGTGACCTTGCCACCAAGCATGTGCGCCATGACTTGATGTCCATAGCAAATGCCAAGAACCGGAATACCTAGTTTGAATATCGCTTTGTCTGGTCTAGGACTGCCTTTTTCTAAGACTGATGCAGGGCCACCCGAAAGGATGATACCGACAGGATTATGTTTCTGTATTTCAGAAGCAGGAGTATCAAAAGGCAAAATCTCGGCTTTTACGCCGAGATCCCGCACGCGTCTTGCTATGAGATGGGCAAACTGACTTCCAAAATTGAGGATTATGACCATAGTAAATAATATCACTAATTATTGGCCAAATGAATCTTATTTTACTTAGGTTCAAAGTTGCCAATCTGGCGGTGTATTTTAAAAATAGCTCGAACGGAATTCTGCCCTCGCCGCGCGGAGCGCGGCTCGGGTGTGGCTGGGCAAAAATGAGCGGCTTCGCCGCGCACACTGACAATTTTAAGTTTTTCTTTGGCGGAATACAAATTCGAGCGTGCGGAGCACGCACAAAATAGTTCTTTTAAATCAGAAATAGAAAAGGGCGCGACTCCGCGAGGAGAAGCGCCCTAGGTCACCCCTTGTTGTTGAGCGGGGCAACGAACTCAAGTTCGCCGCGAATCACACCTCCGATCTCAAGAACGCAAATCGAGAAGACCCGGAGCGTGCCAACCTCTTTCAAGGTTAGCGACAACTCGAAGTCCGTTCCTTTCAGAATGTTCTTGAGATAGCGGAGGTCGCTCCGGCGAAACCACATCTTGCACTCGACCATAAGCCGCTTAAATGTCTCGTAGTCCGCGAAGTCAAAGTCGGCAACCTTGTTTTGAATCAGGAAGCCGACCAGAACATACGAGAGCTGTGAGAGACAACGAACGTATTGCTCCGCCGTCACGTACTCAATCGGCTGACGAGTGTAGGAGTGGGAACGCGGTACGGCAAACCGTCCGGTTGCCGACTTCTGTTCTGCTGAGTACGCCACCACCTCGCGGAGGTAGACGGCTTCCGGCACATACAAAAGTTCGAGTAGCTCATGTGCTCTGTCGCTCATGCTAACCTCCTTTCGTTCTTGAAGATTCTGCCGGAGATGATGAAACTCAAGACAGAGATGACTATCGTGAGAA
>CAZXFC010000014.1:0-22897 GCA_964640425.1 uncultured Candidatus Saccharibacteria bacterium
AACAATTGTTTCTGCTTGGGGTACACTTCACATTTTAATAAACTACCTTTGCGGAGGAGGAAGATGGGGGAGCGAAATTGTTGAGGAAACCGCCGCGGAAGTCTGGAGTGAAGTTTACGACAAGAATGCGCTCGCGGCCGCCCGGTTTACCATGCGTGCCATACCCAGCATGCGTTCTCAAAAATGGGGCAGAGTAGTTACGATTGCATCCCGAATCGGAAAGGAAGCCGGCGGAAGGCCTTGGTTTACGATGGCCAAAGCCGCCGAAATTGCATTAATGAAAGAACTTTCAAGGAAACCTTATTTGGTACGGGACGGAATTACATTCAACAGCGTTGCGCCCGGGAACATAATGATAGCCGGAACCGGCTGGGAAGCGGAAGCAAAAAAAAATCCCGCAAAATTTAAAAAAATGCTGGATAAGGAATGTCCGGCCGGAAGACTGGGAACTCCGGAGGAAGTGGCGAGCGCGGTCGCGTTTATTTGTTCAGAGCAAGCGAAATATATTAACGGCTCTTGTCTCGTAGTGGATGGAGGAGAAAGTTTTAGTTTCTGACGGTCGGCGCAATGCCGGCCGTTTTTTTGCTATTTTTTATTCGTTATGATATTCTTAAATCCATATTATGAATACTTCGCTTTTCACGCCAGAACTTTTGAAGATCCGCATCCATCATATCGGCGGCATCGGAGGGTACGGACCTACATCAGTCCTAAAAAAAATAGAAGACACGCAATGGGTCGTATACGACGCCGACACCGAGTCGCTCGAAAGCGCCGATGACCTGATGAAAAAGGATTTTTTGACTATAAATTATTGTATCGGCAAGACTAACGGCAGGGTTGATTTTAATGTCATGCGCGCGCGTTCCTCTTCGAGTATGCTTTCTTCATCACCGGAAGCTGCCGCGTATACGGTTTTAAATCCTGACGGCAAGACCGCGCAGATATGGGGAGAACATACCAAAGTGGAGAAGACTTTCCCGATAGATATTCATACTATTGACTGGCTGGTTGAGCAAAAAAAAATACCCCCGGTTGATTTTATTTCCATCGACGCTCAGGGCGCCGAAAGAGATATTTTCCAAGGCGCTGCAAGAACCTTGAGTTCGTCCGTCATCGGCGTCGAGTGCGAAACGGATTTTTCCGAACTTTATGAAAAGCAGGGGCTTTTTGGAGATGTGCATCAGGAACTTTTAAAGAACGATTTTAGGTTGTGCCAGATATATAACCACCAATATTTTAATACGACACCATTACCGAAAGATCTGCAGGGCAAAGGATTCCTGACTGTAGGAGAAACGCTTTTTCTGAAAAATTTGAATAATTTGGAGGAAAATATGCCGGCTGACGCCGTTGCGAAGCGCGTTGCACAGTTTTTGAAGCTTGCAGCGGTGTCTGTAATGTTCGACCAGCTTGATTTTGCGATAACAGTCTTGGATAAAATTGAAAGAAAAAAGAAAGGCCTGCTAAAAGAAATAGCGGCGAAGAGCGGAGTGAAGTACGCCGCTTTCTTGAGCGATCTGTATGACGCGTCGCGGAACGTTCTTAAAATGACCGGTGTTCCCGTATACGGAAGCACGAATAAATATGACAGAAAAAGGGAAATGAAAAATCCGGCAATGCGCATCATGCGCCGTTTAACGCCACGGGTGGCCGTTGCGGATCCGAATTGGCTCGCATTTATATTTCGCAGATACCGGAGAAAGTTTTTATTGAAATGGTTCAACAAACGTTATCAGAACTACAATTCCGAAATAAGCAAAGTTTACGCGGCGTACAGTTTTTACGATTTGGCAGAAATGCATGAAAAGAGGTTGGCTGAGTTCGTTTCAAATATTATACCAAGATATAGAAGTTATCAGCGGAACAAGTTCAAGGGCACCCACGCCGCTTGAAGACCGCTTCATCTTTACTTTTATGGCTGTTGTGGTATTGTTCACGGCAGAGTCCGTTCAATCCAGGAGGGCACATGATAAAAGTCTGTAAAACAGCCCTTGAAGGGGTTCTTTTGGTTAAACCGCAGGTTTTTTTGGATTTTCGCGGATGTTATGTTGAGACGTATAACGAAGAAATGTACCGCGAACGCGGAATCGGAATAAAATTCGTGCAAGACGATATTTCCGTTTCAAAGAAGCACGTATTGCGCGGCATACATGGGGACCAAAACACATGGAAATTGATCTCATGCATGCACGGGAAATTTTATTTCGTCGTGTTAAATTGCGACCCAGGCTCGTCCCAATTCGGAAAGTGGTTGTCTTTAGAATTGTCCGCCAAGAATCGCCTGCAAGTTCTGGTTCCGCCGAAGTTCGGCAACGGACATCTAGTTTTGAGCCGGACTGCTGTTTTTCACTACAAGCAGTCGACTTATTACAGCGGTGCCGAAAAACAATTTACCGTCCGGTGGAACGACAAACGCTTTAAGATTGATTGGCCGGTCAGTACGCCGATATTATCAGTGCGCGATGGAGGTAGGTATGGAAAATAAAACAGAGTTTTTCTACGGGAAGAAAGTGCTGGTAACCGGAGGGACGGGATTCGTCGGGGCGAATTTGGTTGAACGTCTAAAAGAGCTGGGAGCAATAATTACAGTTACCTGTCACAAGCATTTTCCGAAGCTCATCAATGGGGATATTAATTATTTCAGAGCTGACCTTACCGATAAAATCTACGTGCGTCGGGTAATGGAAGGGCAGGATTATGTTTTTATGTGTGCCGCGAACACTTCCGGCGCCGCGGTCATAGAAAAAACACCGCTGGCGCACGTTACGCCGAATGTAATTATGAATACGCTTGCTCTTGAAGCTGCGTATCTGGCCGGAGTAAAAAAATTCTTGTTTATTTCCAGCAACACTGTTTATCCGGTCTCGCGGCTGCATGTTAAAGAAGAACAGATGATGTCAGGGCCTCCATACGAGAAATATTTCGGAGTCGCATGGATGAAGCGGTTTACTGAAATTCTTTGTGAAGTTTATTCAACAAAGATCAAAGAGCCTATGCAGACCGTCGTTGTGCGCCCCGCTAACATTTACGGCGAGCACGACGATTTTGAGTGGGAGACATCGCATGTTGTGCCGGCGCTTATCCGGAAAGTGGTTGAGAGGCATGACCCCGTTGAAGTGTGGGGCGACGGGTCCGACATCAAAGATCTTATCTATGTAAAAGATTTCGTTGATGGTGCGCTGCTTGCAATGGAGAAGCTCACGGATTTTTTGCCTATCAACATCGCAACAGGCAGAGGGGTAACTCTGAAGGGCGTTCTAAGAACTATTTTGGAGATCGACGGCTATAAGGATGCGAGAATCGTCTATGATGCTTCAAAGCCGACGATGATACCGAAACGGCTCATTTCAACGCTTCGCGCGGAGAAGCTATTGGGTTTCAAGGCGCGCACTTCGCTGAAAGAGGGGCTTCTGCGGACGATTAAATGGTACAGAGAAGGGCATTAATAACATGCCCTTTTATTTTTGTCTACGATGACAGAAAGCCGTTTAATTGTTAAATTATACGCATGATAATTACCCGGACGCCGTTTCGCGTTTCATTTTTTGGCGGCGGCACAGACTACCCGGCGTGGTTCAAGGAGCATGGCGGCGCAGTTTTGAGTACTTCCATAGATAAATATTGCTACATTACTGTGCGCGATTTGGCGCCGGTTTTTCCTTATAAATACCGTATTCGATACGCTGCGCAGGAAGAAGTGTTTGATATTTCGGAGATAAAACATCCTGCGGTCAGGGCGTGTCTGTCTTTCCACAAACTTGAAGAGCGGCCTCTTGAGATGCAGCACAACGCCGATATTCCCGCGATGACGGGAATGGGCTCAAGCTCCGCTTTCACCGTAGGTTTTTTGAATGCGCTCTACGCGCTGCAGGGACAGGAGCCCGATAAATATAAATTGGCTTACAACGCGATTCATGTTGAGCAGGAATTGTTGGGCGAGAATGTCGGTTCGCAGGACCAGACGGCCGCGGCATTCGGAGGATTAAATAAAATTATTTTTCAAAAGGACGGCAAAATAAATGTCGAGCCGGTGGCGGTCGGCAAAGATACTTCGGATGAATTGCAAAAAAATCTGATGCTCGTTTACATCGGTCAGGCGAGAACCGCTTCGCACATCGCCGCGGAGCAGATACGCAACACTCCGCAAAAAACACGTGAATTGAATATAATGCGCGCAATGACGGACGAGGCATGCGGGGTTTTGCAAGCCGGCGCTTCGAGGCTTGATGATTTCGGCAGATTGCTCGGAGAAAGCTGGAAGATTAAGCGCACACTTTCCTCAAAAATTACGAATTCCGAAGTTGATGAGGCTTACGGCGCCGCATTAAAGGCGGGCGCGCTCGGAGGCAAACTGTTGGGCGCGGGCGGAGGCGGATTTTTGCTTTTATACGCGGCACCCGAAACCCAGCAAAAGATAAAGGAAAGGTTAAATAAATTTCCGTCCGTTCCGTTTAGATTTGAGGACGGCGGCAGCAGGGTCATTTATAAAATGAATTAATCTTAAATGAAGCGCGTTTCTTATATTTTAACTACAAAAAACAGGGCTCGATTTTTGGAGGATTCGTTATTGAAAATAAAAGATTTTATAAAAGCAGATGACGAATTGATCATTATTGACGGAAATTCTGCTGATGCAACCCGCGAAGTCGCCGAAAAATTCAGGGACATTATAGATGTGTTCATCTCCGAGCCGGATAACAGTCCGGCACACGCGTTAAATAAGGGCATTTTGCTGGCACAAGGAAAATATGTGCATCAGCTTGCCGATGACGACATTACATACTCCGACGCTATGGATAGAGCTATAAGCGTGCTTGAAGCGCATCCCGAAGCGGACCTTCTTGTTTGCGGCGGAAGTAAAGGGAAGTACGGGTTTTTTTATGTGGAACCGGACACAAATTACGGCAAGAGCCCCGACGATGCGATCAGATATGGGGCGTGCGGGGCAGGCTTTATTATGCGGAGGAGCGCGTTTGCTAAAGGCGGACTGCACCCGACCGGTTGGGCGGCGGATGCCGAGCTTGTTGCGGAATGGATCGCCAAAGGGTGCGGAGTGAGGTTTTGCCGGATAAATTTGTTTTACCACAAGATATACAAGCATAGCGTGGTTAAATTGCGCAGAGCAGAACACCGGAGGGATTATTTCAGGATAGTAAAGAAATATTGCTCCTACGGATTTTATTTGAAATACAGGGCAAAGACGTTGTACAAGAATTCCGTCTTTAGGGTATTTTTGAGAAAATTAAAAAATAAGGCCGGTTTGAAAAGCATAAAAGAAAAGAAAACCTATTTGTGGGATGGAGGGTTTAGTTAAAAATTAACCAAAAATCATGAAAAAAACCATAATTGATCAGTTACATGAAAGCGCCCAAGTGAAGATGCGGACAGCAGATAAACTTGCATCTGAAATAGAAACTGCCGCGCGCTGGTTCATTGAAACATATAAGAAAGGAGGAAAGGTACTGCTGATCGGGAACGGCGGCAGCGCGGCAGATGCGCAGCATATTGCCGGAGAGCTGGTCGGCAATCTTGACCATGCCAGAAAAAGGCGGGCGCTCCCGGCGATGGCCTTAACAACTAACACGTCAATTTTGACTGCAATAGGAAATGATCATGGGTATGACCAAGTTTTCGCTAGAAAAGTCGAGGCTTTCGCGGGTCCGGCCGATCTTTTGGTTGCTATAACGACAAGCGGGAATTCTGCGAATATTTTGCGCGGCGTTAGCGCCGCAAAAAAGAAAGGCGCAAGGGTCATCGGATTTTGCGGCAGAGGGGGCGGGAAGTTAAAAGCGCTTGCCGACCTTCCAATAGTCATTCCATCGGACAATACCCAGAGAATACAGGAATCGCACATAACTATCGGGCATATTATTTGCGGAATTGTAGAAGAAGCATTGATAAATGGAGATCTCGGCTAAAAAGAGAAAAATACTTTTTTTGGACCGCGACGGCGTCATAAATAAAAAAATGCCGGAGGGGGATTATGTTAAAAGATGGGATGAATTTGAATTTCTTCCCGGGGCGATAGACGCATTAAAGACATTATACGAAGACGGTTTTGAGATTGTTGTGGTTACTAATCAGCGGGGCGTTGCTCTGGGCGTATTACGCGAAGAAATTTTGCAAAACATACATTTCCGCATGCAAAATGAATTATTAAATAAGGGCGTAAAGATAAGCGGAATTTATTACTGCCTGCATGATTATAAAGACGGTTGTGAATGCCGCAAGCCGAAGATAGGCATGCTCGTGAACGCCGCGAGAGACCACGGATTTGATTTTTCAGACGCAGTTTATATAGGCGATGCGGAAAACGATAAGCAGGCCGCATTCGAAGCCGGATGCCGATTTATAAAAGTTGATCCGGCAATAGGTCTTGCCGGGGCGGATCGCAGGAAACTGAAATAGCTTAAAAAGTGTTTTAAATACATGAAAATACTAGTAGCCGGAGGAGCCGGTTTTATCGGATCGAATTTTATACGCCATATGCTGGATGCGCATCCGGACGCAAGTATTTTAAATTACGACAAATTAACGTACTCAGGGAATCAGGAGAATCTCAAAGACATCGCAAAAAACAAGAGATATGAATTTATAAAAGGGGATATCGCCGACCCGAAAAAATTGGCGGCGGCTTTCAAAAAATTCAAGCCCGATTATGTGGCGAATTTCGCAGCTGAAACTCATGTCGACAGGAGTATTCATGTCGGCGCCAAAGAATTCATCGACACAAATATTACCGGCGTATTTAATTTTTTGGAAAGAGTGAAATCGGATCGGGGCGTAAAAAAATACCTGCAAGTCTCCACGGATGAAGTTTATGGCTCGCTGCCGCTCGATGGAAATAATATATTTAATGAGAGTACCGCATTTCATCCGAATGTTCCTTACGCCGCCACTAAAGCGGGCGGAGATCTTTTGTGCGGGGCATATTTTAATACGTTTAAAGTGCCCGTAGTAGTCACGCATTGCTCGAACAATTACGGGCCGTACCAATATCCGGAAAAATTGATACCGTTCCTGATTTTGCGCATGCTGGAAGGAAAGACTCTGCCGATCTACGGCGACGGCAAAAATGTGCGCGATTGGATACATGTTTTGGATCATTGTTCTGCGCTGGAGCTTTGCCTTTTTAAAGGCAAAGCCGGTGAAGTATATAATATCGGCGCCGACAACGAAATGAACAATCTGGAAATTGCGGATCTTATATTAAAAAAATTCAGAAAGAACAAATCTTCAATTGAATTTGTCGCGGACCGCCCGGGGCACGACCGTAGATACGCGATAGACGCTTCAAAAATAAAGCGCGAGCTCGGCTGGCGTCCTAAACATAATTTTGCGGACGCGTTCAACGAAACCGCCGACTGGTATATGGCTAATACCGGATGGATAAATAATATTCGCAAAAAAACGGGAGTTTTTAATCCTCATATTGACCTATGGAAAGCGCACAAAAAATAAAAGGAGTCATTTTGGCCGGAGGCATGGGTACAAGACTTCATCCTTTGACGCTCATTACCAATAAGCATTTGCTGCCGGTTTATGATAAGCCGATGATTTTGTATCCCCTGGAAACATTAAGGCGTTCGGGTATCAGCGAGATAATGATTGTTTGCGGTAAAGAACACGCCGGGCACTTTATGAGTTTTCTGGGTTCGGGCAAGGATTATGGGGTGAAGCTGTCTTATGCGCTTCAGCACGGTTCAGGAGGCATAGCGGAAGCCTTGGGTCTGGCTGAGGATTTTGTTTTGCCGGGTGAAAAAATGGCGGTTATTTTGGGGGATAATATTTTTGAAAATGATTTTAAGGAATCTGTTGAAAATTTTAAAAAGGACGGCGCAGCAAAAGTTTTTTTGAAAGAGGTTTCTGATCCGCACCGTTTTGGCGTTGTTGAGCTAAACGGCAATCGTGTTACGAACATTGTAGAGAAGCCGAAAGAGCCCAAATCAAATTATATAACCGTGGGCATTTATTTATACAACAGGGAAGTTTTTGGAAAAATAAGGCAATTAAAGCCGTCTTGGCGCGGAGAGCTGGAATTAACCGATGTGCATAATATGTATATCGCTTCAGGCGCGCTGTCTTATGAATTTGTAAAAGGATATTGGTCGGATGTCGGCACGAAAGAATCTTTGCTGAAAACAGCCAACTGGCTGGCTAACGGGGAAAAAAATGGATACAAAATTAACTAGAGTTTTAATAACCGGCGCTTCCGGCATGCTGGGGAGCTACATTGATTTTGGGATAAAAACCGGCCGCAGAGACCTGGACGTGACTGATTATGAAAGCGTGACTGCGGCTTTTGAAAAATACAAGCCGGAAACGGTTTTGCATTTGTCGGCGGAGACCGACATGGACCGGTGCGAGCGTGACCCGGCACGCGCTTATTTGGTGAACGCAATCGGCACTTATAATATCGCCTTGGCCGCGAGGAAAAGCGGCGCGAAAATGGTCTACGTATCTACGGCGGGAGTTTTTGAGGGGAAAAAAGAAAAACCTTATGCTGTATCGGATACGCCTGATCCGCAAAATCATTACGCGCGGTCGAAACATCTCGGCGAACTCGCGGTTACCGGTTTATTGGAAGATTATTTGATTGTGCGGGTGGGTTGGATGATGGGTGGAGGTCCGTTGAAAGATAAGAAATTTGTGGGGAAGATCATAGCTCAGCTTTTAAAAAAATCTACGGGAGGCATTAAAGCGGTCAACGACCAAACAGGTTCGCCGACTTTTGCGGGAGATTTGGCTTATGCCATAAAGTTACTCATAGAAAGGGGTGAAAAAGGTATTGTGCATGTGGCGGATTCACATCAGGCTTCAAGATATGATGTGGCCAAAGTCGTATCTGAATATTTGATCCCGGGGTCGAAAATTTCAGGGGTACCGCTCTCATATTTTAATCTTGATGCCAAAAGACCCGTGAACGAGGCGCTTGAGGCAAGCATGAAACTGCCGCGTCCATGGCAAGCCGCATTAACGAATTATTTGGAAAGCGAATGGTCGGATTATTTTAAGAATATGCTTAAATTTTATAGGAAAAGGGAAGACTGCAGGGGGTGCGGAGGCAAGAATTTAACGCTGATCCTGGACATGGGTTCCATGCCTCCGGCGAATTCTTTCATAAAAGCCTCGGAAATAGGCGCTGAAAAAACATTTCCCCTGACTATTTTATTTTGCGGCGACTGCAAGCTTCTGCAAGTTCCGGATATTGTGGATCCGCAAATTTTATTCGGCCAATATGATTATCTGACGTCAGCCAGCGCGCCTCTGGCCGAACATTTTCGCAAAATGGCAGGAACTATCAGTAAGAAGTTTTCTTTAAAAGAAAATGATTTGGTAGTTGAAATAGGCGGCAACGACGGAGCGTTATTGGAGGCTCTAAAAGGCAAGTGCAGAATTTTAAATATTGAACCGGCAAAGAACGTTGCCGAGTTATCCGTCAAAAAAGGCATCGAAACCGTTAATGAATTTTTCGGGCTTCCGCTTGCCGGTAAAATCGTTGAAAAATACGGACAGGCAAAAGTTGTTGTGGCAAATAATGTTATGGCGCATATAGACGATATCAGCGGAATTTTTAAAGGCGTAAATACGGTCATCGGCGATAAAGGAGTATTTGTTTTTGAAGTTCATTGGGTGGGCAATCTTTTGGGCGAAGGTGGGTTTGATCAGATATATCACGAGCATCTTTGTTATTATTCGCTGACGGCGCTCAAGAAATTGGTCGAAAGATGCGGACTCCGCGTGTTTGATGTCGAGCTTGTGCCCATGCACGGAGAATCGATGCGGGTTTATGCGGCCAAAAACCTTGAAGAGTCAGCGGCGGTAAAAACTCTGCTTCAAAGAGAGCGGGAAATGAAACTGGATGACGTGAGAACTTTTCTGGAATTTAAGGAAAAAACCGAGAAGAACAAGGATCATTTGGTTGCATTGCTTGCCGGAATAAAGAGTCGGGGGAAAACAATCGTTTGTTACGGCGCGCCGGCAAAAGGAAATACCTTGCTCAATTATTGCGGTATAGACAGCCGGTTGATCGATTATATTACCGACACGACTCCATTCAAGCAGGGATTATTGGCGCCGGGTTCGCATGTTGCCGTATACCATCCCGAAAGGTTAAAAGAGAAGAGGCCAGATTATTTGCTTCTTGCGGCTTGGAATTACGCGGACGCGATAATGGAAAAAGAGTCGGAGCTTATCAATGCCGGCACAAAATTTATTTTGCCGGTACCCGAACCGAAGATAATATGAATAAATCTTTTAAAATAATGATGTCGGGAGGATCAGGTCTTTTTGGGTCTAATTTAAAAAAAATTGAACCGGAGATAATTTCGCCGTCACACGCCGAACTGGACGTTGCAGACAGCATTTCACTGGGGAGTTTTTTGGATAAGCATAAGCCGGATATTTTTGTGCACGCGGCGGCATACACCAGCCCGCCGAGGTGCGCCGCGGATCCGATGCGCGCCTTAAAATCAAACATAGCCGGCACGTGCAATGCCGTTGAAGAGTGCCAAAAAAGGAATATACGGCTCGTTTATATTTCCACAGATTATGTCTTTAAAGGAGACCGCGGCAATTATTCCGAAGAAGACGAGCTTTTGCCGCAAAATCTTTACGCCTGGACAAAATTGGGAGGCGAGTGCGCGGTAAGGACTTATAATAATTCCCTGATTATCAGGACTTCTTTTTGCCCGGACATTTTCCCTTACGAAAAAGCATTTGCGGATCAATACACTTCGCGCGATTCAGTTGCAAAGATAGTGCCGATTATTCTAGAATTAATTAAACGGCCCGAAGTTATCGGTATTATCCATGTCGGGACCGAAAGAAAGTCCGTTAAGGAGCTGGCCGTGAAATTGGGCAGGGCAGATGTCGGAGAACTGTTGAGAAAAGACGCTAAATTCAATGTGCCGTTTGACACGTCGCTAAATTTGGAAAAATTAAAAAAAATATTATGAACCCCGTAAAAAAATTTTTAAAAGACAGTATTGATATTAAAGACTTCTATGTGTTAAAAAGTCTGCATTTGTCGCGCAGGCCTGATATAAATTTTCTAACGGGGTGAAAATATTAGTCGCCGGAGGAGCCGGTTATATAGGTTCGAGACTTGTACCGCATCTGGCCGGGCTCGGACACGATGTTCATGTAGTTGACCTTTTATGGTTCGGGAATAATTTAGACCCTTCAGTAAAACTGATAAAACAGGATGTTTTTGCGATAAAACCGGAAGAATTAAATGGGTTTGACCGGGTAATTTTTTTGGCGGGACTCTCCAATGACCCGATGGCCGAATATTCTCCGGCAATGAATTTTGTTGCTAACGCGTCCGCTCCGGCTTATTTCGCCTACATCGCAAAACAGGCCGGGGTAAAAAGGTTCATATATGCCGATTCATGTTCAGTCTACGGTTTTACAAATAATAAAGAAAGCACAGAAGAAGACGCGGCGCAAAGCTTTTATCCTTACGGAATATCAAAATTACAGGGTGAGCTCGGAGTTTTGCAGCTTAAGGATGAAAATTTTTCCGTAATTTGTTTGCGCCAAGGGACAGTTTCCGGCTGGAGTCCCAGAATGCGGCTCGACCTGATAGTGAACACGATGTATTCGAAAGCCATGACCGAAGGTAAAATTACGGTGAATAATCCGTCTATTTGGCGTCCCATTTTCGCAATGTCCGATTTGGTACGATCCTATTCAAATACAATAGAATCGGATAATGCGATCAGCGGAGTATTTAATGTTTGTTCGGCAAACTATACCGTGGGGGAGGTCGCGGATACGGTCAAAAAATATTTTAAGGAACGTCACGGCAAAGAGATAGCGGTGCAGGCTTTAGACGTCCATGATTTCAGAAATTACAAAGTATCAAACAAAAAAGCCTCGGAAATCCTCGGCATCGGCTTTAACGGTTCGGTAAAATCCATACTTGAGGAGCTCGACGCAAATCTGGGCAAAGATTTTGATTTTCACAATGATAAATATCACAACATATCGGTCTTTAAGAAAATTTTTACCTCGTAAATGAATCCCGTTAGAGATTAAGCCGTTTATGTTCTACACGTACGTATTACAAAGCACAAAAAGCGATTATTGGTATACCGGAAGCACAAATGACTTACGGAAACGTTTTAATCAGCATAATACCGGCAAATCTACTTATACCAAACCTAAAGGCCCGTATAAGCTTATTTACTATGAAGCCTGTTCAAATGAGCAAGATGCAAGGTCGAGGGAGAAATATTTAAAAACTGGCATGGGCAAGCGCTATCTAAAAAATAGATTAAAGCGTTTCCTATCTCTAACGGGATGAAAATTGAAAAAACCGGCATTGCTGACCTTTTTGTGATAACCCCTGATGTTTTAGGAGACGAACGCGGTTTTTTTACGGAAGTTTGGAGAAAGGACAAATTCAAAGAAGCGGGTATTGATGCGGATTTTGTCCAGCAAAACCATTCGGGGTCGGCAAAAAATGTTTTGAGGGGACTGCATTTTCAGTGGGAACCTCCGATGGGAAAGCTTATGAGGGTGACTTACGGGAGCGCTTTTTTGGTTGCGGTGGACATAAGAAAAAAGTCTTCGACTTTCGGGAAATGGTTCGGGATCGAAGCGTCAAAAGAAAATAGAATACAGGTTTACGCACCCGCCGGATTCGCACGGGGTTTTTGCGTTTTAAGCGATGCGGCGGAAATACAGTATTTATGCACGGGTATTTATAATAAGCAATGTGAATCAGGAATTTTATGGAACGACCCCAAGATGGGGATTAAATGGCCGGTTCAAAATCCGACTTTATCGGAAAAAGATAAAAATGCGCAAACTCTGGCCGACTGGGCTTTGCGCCAGGAATCCGATAATTTTTAAATAAAAATGCAAGACCCGTCAAAAGAATTAACTATCGCTTCCGTTTATCACGCACTTGAAAGTAAAAAACTTTTGGAGTTAAATTGGGGTCTGACCCGGAAATTAAATCCGGAAAGCGAACCGAATTGGATAGTTGCGGACAATTCTCCGCCCGATCTTACGGATAAATTAAAAGATGGCAAATTTACCATAGTTGAAGGCGGGAAGGTGCCGGCAAATTTGCCCGCGTGGCTTAAAGGAAGCTATCACCATTCCGGCGCGATAAATAATTCTTTAAAGTACGTCAAAACCAGGTTTTTGCTCATTTTAGATTGTGATTTTTATATTGTGAGGCAAAGCTGGATAAACGAGATATTAAGATACATGCTGGAGAACGACTTGTCATTTTTCGGGGCTCCCTGGCATCCCCGGCATTCCGTGAAATTCCGTTATTTCCCCGCGGTGCACAGCTTATTCATCGACCTGAATAAAGTTGATGTAGCAGATCTGGATTTTCGTCCGGCTTATGACGATATTATGGAAAAGAAGAGTTTCAAAAAAAAACTAATTAACAAAATTTCCAAAGTTTTCCCTTTTATAGGTGAACGCATGCGCATCGGCCGGTCTCTTGATACCGGATATCCGATATATTTGCGCTACGCGAATGATCCCAAACATAAGAGCGAATGCATTGTCCCGGTTTTTAAGCCGAGTTTAAGTATTTTCAACAGATCACTCGATGCAATTTTGCCGGATAATTTAAGTATTATCCCAAAAAAAAAGGGATACTTCACCGATAAAGGTTTTAAAGAAATTGGCTATGCGGACACTTCGTCTTACGGCTGGGAGGAATTCTTGTGGCAAGGGAGCCCTTTCGGTTTCCACATCAGGGGATCGCACAAATTCAAAGATGATTTGAAAGGGAAGCTTGAGATAGTGCAAAAATGCTTTGAAAGTTTTTTGTCAAATGTTACCGTAAAGTAATATTAAGCGTTTTAATTTTATGCTTAACAAAAAAAATTTGCCTTCAAAAGTTAAAGTCGGTAAGAAGTGGGTGGGCGCGGGCGAGCCGAATTTTATCATTGCCGAGATAGGGAACAACCATAACGGAGACATCGGGCTCGCCAGGCAGTCGGTTATAACGGCGGCTCATCTGGGAGCTGACGCGGTAAAATTCCAAAAAAGGGAAATTGATGAGGTTTTTACCAAGGAGATGCAGGCGGTGCCTCAAACAAATTCCCGCTCTTTAGGAGCAACATACGGCGAATATAGAAAGCATCAGGAGCTTACAGATAAAGGGCTCAGAGAGATGAAAAAGCTCGCGCATTCCATGGGAATGGCTTTCTTTGTGACCCCTTTTGATCTGAAAAGCGCAAAGATTTTGGCCGGAATCGGGATGGACGCTTGGAAGATCGCATCATTTGATTTAAATCACAAAGCCCTTTTGGAATTTGTTGCGAAGCAAAATCAGCCGATATTTTTCTCAACCGGCATGGCGACCTTAGAAGAAACGGACGAAGCCGTCAACACGATTCTTAAATTCAATAAACAGCTCATCATTAACCATTGCGTATCTATTTATCCGACGCCCAATGAAGATTTGAATTTGGGTGCGGTGTCTTTTTTTAAGGAAAAATATTCGCCATTGCCGATAGGTTATTCCGGCCACGAGATTGGTTTTATACCGACAATAGCCGCGGTTACTTTGGGTGCATGCACGGTTGAAAGACATTTTACGCTTGATAAGTCTTTGCCGGGGCCGGATCATGCTACCGTGAGTTTGGATCCGCCGGAGTTCGGCGAAATGGTGAGGCAGATAAGACGGATAGAAAAAGCGGTTGCCGACAAAAGAAAATATATTCACGAATCGGAAATTAGGCACAGAAACAAACATGGTAAGAGCGTGGTATCCAAAGTCGCGATACCGGCAGGGACGGTTATTTCCGCTAACATGCTTGCGTTCAAGAGCCCCGGGCATGGCATCAAGCCGACATTGGTTCATACGGTGATAGGCAAAAAAGCCAGAACGAATATTCCCGGAGACACCATCATAACCTCGGCTCATATTTAGAGTTGTATTTAGCATGGCGATAAACCCAAAAGTTTTAGCGGTAGTGGGGGCCCGTTCCGGCTCAAAGAGCATTCCGCACAAGAATATCAAGCCGCTTTTGGGTAAGCCTCTCTTGGCATGGGTTATCGAGGCCGCCAAAAAATCGAAGTATGTCACCAAAGTCATACTTTCCACCGACTCTCCCGAATACGCCGAGATCGGCAGAAGGTACGGGGCAGAAATTCCATTTATGCGCCCCGCGGAGCTTGCAAAAGATTCCGTTCCGGACTTTGACTATCTTTATCACGCCGCAACCTGGATGTCGGAGAGCGCCGGATTTAAAGCCGATATAATTTTGCGTCTGCCTCCGACCACTCCGCTTTGCAAAACGGAAAGCATTGACGCGTGCATAAAACTTTTAATAGATAATCCCGAAGCCGATTCTTCGCGGACTATTACCGCTGCTTCAAAGCATCCCTATAAGCTTTGGCGGACGGAAGGAAAGTATTTAAAGCCATTTTTATCGGAAGAATACACCGGCCTGAAAGACGCGCATAATATGCCGAGGCAATCTTTTCCCGCGGCATTCTCCCACGTGGACGTGATAGCGCTCCGCTGGAATACTTTGGTAAATCAAAAAGCCATGGCAGGAGAGAAAATTTTATTTCATCAGATTCCCAAACTGGATGCGGTCGACATAGACACGGAAATAGACTTTTTGGTGGCCGAAGAACTTTTAAGAAGAAGACTCGGAAATCATGGCAAGTAATTATCCTAGGCAAATCCCGCATTGGATTGAAGGAAAAGAAACCATATCCGCGTCCGGAATTTTTTTTGATAAATTTAATCCCGCGATCGGTGAAGTTTTGGCGAAAGTAGTGAAGGGCAACGCAAATGATGTTGCCGCCGCGGTAAGTAGCGCGGAAAACGCTTTTAGAACATGGTCGCGGACAAGCGTGGAAAAACGCGCGGAGATCTTAAAAAAAGCAGTAGAACTGATCCGCGAAAGAAAAGAAGAGTTGGCCGGCATAGTTGCTTTTGAATCGGGGAAACCGAAAAAAATAGCTTTGGGAGAGGCGGACGCCGCGGCGGCATGCGGGGAATATTTTGCCGGCGAGGGAAAAGAGCTTTTTTTAAAAAAAGAAGAATTGCCGAGCGCCAATCCTAAGCGCAAAGCGGAGCTTCGGCGGATGTCCGCAGGAGTCGGAGTCTTGATAACGCCTTTCAATAATCCGGCGGCCGGAATTGCTTGGAAGCTTTTTCCGGCTCTTTTGTGCGGCAACACGGTGGTCGTAAAATCCCATAGTTATACGCCTTATGTTGCGGTGTGGTATGCAGGGCTTTTGAAGGAAGTCGGACTTCCTTCAGGCGTATTGAATGTTATTCAGGGTTCGGGAGGAGAAGCCGGCGAAGCCTTAGTTAGCGACGTGCGGGTAAAATTTGTAAGCTTGACTGGCTCCGCCGCAACAGGAGCCAAAATACTAAAGAATACCGCGGACCGCCTTGCGAAGGTTTCTATCGAAGCCGGAGGCAAAAATCCTTTTGTCGTCTGTGATGATGCCGATCTTGAGCGCGCGTCAACGCTTGCGGTCGGGTCTGCTTTCGTTGACGGCGGCCAGCGATGCGCCGCAGCCAGCCGCATCATTATTTTTGAATCGGTGTATGAAAAATTCAAAGAACTTTTCGTCGAAAAAGCGTCTAAGCTGAAGATCGGGGCCGGGGATGATTGTGATTACGGCGCGATAATTTCAAAAGAAAGGATGGAGCAAATATTAAATTACGCCGGCGGCGCGGTAAAAAACGGTGCCAAAATTTTACTTGGAAACCCGGTTTCCAAGTCTGGCGGAGGCTATTTTTTGGAGCCGGTAATTTTGGAGGGAGTTAAGACAACCGATCCGATCTGGCGCGAGGAAGTTTTCGGGCCGGTAGTTGTGCTTATGAAAGCGAAAGATTTTGATGATGCTTTGCGCCTTGCCAATGATTCCGATTTCAAGCTTTCCGGCGCCATCCATACGAAGAATATGGATCTCGCTATGGAGTTCGTGAATCGTTATCATTCGGGCGTAGTGCGCGTAAATGGCCCTACGCACGGCTCAGAACCCCATATGCCCTTTGGAGGCGTAGGAATGAGCGGCAACGGCTGGAGAGAACCGGGCTCCAAAGCACTCGACTTTTACGCGGATTGGAAGCAGGTAAGTATTGATAGTGCCTAAAACTAGGCGCTATTTTTTTACGTTATAATATTATTATGATAAAAGATTTTTTCGATCTCAAGGGAGAGGTGGCGATAGTTACCGGCGGCAACGGGCAACTGGGCAGGCAATATGTAAAAATATTGTCGGAGGCCGGAGCTGAGGTTGCTGTTTTTGATATGCGCGGGGAAGATCCGGTTGATATTACAAAAAAAGCCGAAGTCGCGCGGGCTTTTGAAAAGATAGAAAAACTATTCGGCGCCGCGACAATCCTGGTCAATAACGCCGGCATCGACGCGCCTCCCAATGCTCCGGCATCCAACACCGGGCCGTTCGAAGATTATCCGGAGGAAATTTGGGATGCCGTAATCGATTCTCATTTGAAAGGGACTTTTTTAATAAGTCAGGAATTTTTAAAAAGAATAAAAAAATCCGGCAAGAATGGAAGCATCATCAATATTTCTTCAACTTACGGCGTTGTCACTCCCGACCAGTCGCTTTATGATTTCAAAAGAAAAAGCGGGGAAACATTTTTTAAACCTGTTGCATACAGCGTGGCCAAATCAGGCATGCTCAATTTTACGCGCTGGCTCGCGGAATATTGCGGCTCGGCGAAAATTCCCGTCCGCGTAAACACGCTGGTTCCCGGCGGCGTTTTCAACGGCCAGCCAGATGAATTTGTGAAAGAATATGGCAAGCGCACGATATTGGGGCGAATGGCCAAGGAAGACGAATACAACGCGGCAGTACTATTCTTGGCCTCGAACAAAGCGTCCGCATACATGACTGGCTCGACTTTAATAGTTGACGGCGGCTGGACGGCGAAATGATCAAAGTTGTTGTTTTTGATTTTGACGGGGTTTTGGTCGATTCCAACAGTTTAAAACGCGGGGCGTTCTATGATCTTTTGGTTGGCATCCATGGCATTACGAAAAAAATGGTAGACGATACATGGGCGGAGATTGACGGGCAAAATAAAACGCGGTTCGAATTCATACGCGTAGTTTTTTCTAAGATAGGCAAAAGCGGCGGCGAGCTCGAAGGAATGGTAAAGGATTATTCGGAAAAATACGATGAAATTGTGCAGAAGGGCATCAAATCGAGCGGGCTCATAACCGGAGCATGGGAAACGCTGGAAAACTTGAGCAAGACGCATCATATTTATATCGATTCAGCCACGCCCGACGGCAATCTGCAAAAAACCGCCGACATGCTCGGCATCAGAAAGTTTTTTAAAGGAATCCACGGGAAAGAAGTTATGGGATTTTTTACCAGCAAAGATTCGAAAAAAACCATCTTAAAAAAAATAATGGAGTTGGAAAAAGTTTCGGGCGGTGAAGTGCTTTTTGTCGGCGACGGGGAAGCGGATAGGGAAGCTGCGGAAGCTTATTCTTGCCGGTTCATCGGCATTGCAAATGATTTTAACGGCTGGACTGACCATGAAAAATTTAAAACTATAAGATCAGTCGCGGAATTGACTCAAAACATGGACATATAGGATTCTTTGTGCTACTGTTTTTCACAGATAGGAGGGACAGATGGATAGAAATGTATTTGTAATTTCCGGCATAACATTAAGCGGAAAATCTTGGTTGCTTGCGGAGCTTTTAAAGCGTCCGGAACATAATTTAGCGACGGTAGTGCGCATGGACGATATCCGGAAAAAGTTTTGGGGAGACAGGCCCCTGACCAATGCCGAAGGGGTTTACCGCAACGAGCTTACCAGGAATGAGGTCAAAAGAGCGCTCATCATAGACGGAGTAAAAACGGTTGTCGTCGAGATGCCGATGCTTACGCGGTTGAATCATCAAAAACCATTTGTTGACATGGTTTTCGATGCGGAAAAATATATTCAGGCGATCGAAAAAGAAAATACCGCATTGCTAAGCCCGTCGAAAGTTCGTTTAAAAGTCGTATTGGCCTATTGTAGTCCCGCGGCTGCTTTTGCGCGAATTGGAAAAAGGAAAAGCGAGTTGAATATTAGCAACACCAACGTTTTCACCGGGGCCCAGTATTTGAGTATCGCTTCTCGTTTTGAACTGCCGGATAAGACTGATTACGTGCCCTTGCCGATTGATACTTCTGATGAATCTCCGGAAAACGCCGAAAGGATCACATCTGAGGTATCAGCTTTCCTTGACGGACAAACTGTTATTGACCTCAGCAGTGTTTATGAAAGATTGCAAACCGTAAGAAACTACTTAGATGAAGCAAAAGCAGAAGCATTGCGGAGAGGTATTACAGAACTTTTGCCCTAGCATAATGCAACTAAAAAATTTGAGGAGGCGATATGAAACTTAAGGAGCGCGTAGCGATTGTGACTGGGGGTACCGGCAAGCTTGGACCGGAGATGATCCGCTCTTTGATTGAAGAAGGCGCAAGAGTTGCCAGTTTTAGCTTATCGGGCGATGTTACAAAATCCAAAAAATTAACTAATTTTCTGGCAAGTTATCCATTGGCTTTATCAATTCACAGAGTCGATATAACCAAAGAAGAAGATGTTAAGCGCGGCGTTGATGAGGTTATAACCAAATTTGGCACTACTCCCACTGTTCTTATAAATAATGCCGGTCTTGATGTGCCACCAAATGCATCTATTGAGGATTGCGGTCCGTTTGAGACTTATCCTTTGAGGGCGTGGCGGGCGCTTATCGATTCTCACCTTACCGGTTCATTTTTGATGTCGCGGGAAGTTGTTGGCAGGATGATCAAAGAAAAATTGGGCGGCAGTATTATTAACATTGGCTCAACTTACGGCCTGGGCGCTCCGCGTCAGGAAATTTATGATTGGCGCCGAAAGAAAGGTGAAAATTTTTTCAAACCGGTGTCTTATAGCACCGCTAAAGCCGGGATGGTAGGTTTTACAAAATGGCTTGCCGGGTATTGCGGGCCGCATTCCATACGCGTAAATTGCCTTGCAATGGGAGGCGTGTATCATGGGCAGGGCAAAGAATTTGATGACGCTTACAGCAAGCATACAATGCTGGGACGAATGGGTAAGGATGGCGAATATAATGCGGCAATTATTTTTTTAGCCTCAGAAGACTCTTCTTACATGACCGGCTCAGTTCTATCAATTGACGGCGGATGGACTGCCTGGTAAGTTTTACGGGCCCCGAATTATCGGGGCTTTTTAATTTGAATATTTTTGGTAGCATTAGAGTTATATGAATATGCACGAATTAAAATATATATCGTTGCCGGAATTGAAAAGGGTCATGAAAATAAAAGATACTTTTTTGATGTGCAAAATATTAGCGGACGCTCTCCGGATAAACGCGCTCTATATGATACGCTTCGCGGGCTCCGGGCATCCCGGGTCTTCTTTTTCCGCAATGGATATCATGGTGTGGCTGCATTTTGAGGAAATGAAGAAGGAGGACACTTTTTTCTCTTCCAAAGGGCACGATGTTCCGGCGCTTTACTCTATCCTGATAGCAAAAGAAAAACTGCCGTTCGCGATGATAGATAAATTGCGGAGGCTGGGAGGTTTGCCGGGGCATCCAGATATAGGAACGCCTGGCATAGTTACGAACACCGGATCTTTGGGTACGGGCATATCAAAGGCGCATGGGATGGCTTTGGCGAACAGGCTAAAAGGAATAAAATCAAATATTTATGTTTTAACCGGGGACGGGGAATTGCAGGAAGGGCAGATATGGGAATCTTTGGGCCCGGTTGCAAATGCAAAACTCTCCAAGATTACGGCGATAGTGGACCATAATAAAATACAGTCTGATGTGCATGTTAAAGATACAAGCGATTTGGGGAAGTTAGAAGACAAATGGAAAGCGTTCGGTTGGGCGGTGTTCCGATGCGACGGCAATGATATTGAGGAGTTTTCAAAAACACTAAAGGAAGCAAAAAAAATAAAAGACCGACCGCAGGTCATCATTGCTGATACGCTGAAAGGGAATGGAGTCTCTTTCATGGAGCGTTTGGCGGAAGACGGATTATATAAATTCCATAGCGGAGCTCCGACTATTGACCAATTCAATGCCGCAATTGCGGAGCTAAGTGAGCGCGCAAATAAGCTTTTGGCGCAGGCAAATGAAAAGCCAATTAGCTTTGAAACAAAATCGCTTGAGATAAATCCGCCTCCGGCAAAAGTTTTGAAATTGAACTCCGCTTACGGCGACGAGCTGGTGAAGATTGCACGGGAAAGAAAAGATATCGTGGGTCTAGACGCAGACCTTGTTTTGGACACGGGACTTATTCCGTTTAAAAAAGAATTTCCGGAGCGCTACGTTGAGTGCGGTATTGCGGAGCAGGATATGGTTTCGATCGCGGGAGGGTTGGCGCTCCGCGGGGCGTTGCCTGTAGTTCATTCTTTTGCCTGTTTTTTGTCCACGCGGCCCAATGAACAGATCTATAATAACGCGACCGAACGCACTAAAATAATTTATACCGCGTCTTTGGCGGGGCTCCTGCCGGCAACTCCGGGGCATTCGCACCAGTCTGTCCGCGATATTTCGGCGCTGGGTTCGGTGCCCGGTCTCACGCTTTTTGAGCCGTCGTGCGAAGAGGAGGTAAGAATGGCGATTCGCTGGGCGGTTGAGAAGAATCCTGAGAGCACATACATCCGCATCTGCAATGTGCCGGCAGACATAACTTATTCTTTGCCGGAAAAGTACGAGCTTGAACCGGGCAAAGGTGTTTTGCTCGCCGGAGGTAAAGATGTTTTGTTTATCGGATACGGGCCGATAATGCTTGAACAAGCGGTAAAAGCGCGTGATATTTTGGCTAAGTCCGGCATATCGGCGGCCATCGTAAATTTGCCATGGCTGAACATGGTGGATAAAAAATGGCTGGAGAAGATCTCAAAGAAATTCAAAATTATCGCGACATTGGACGATCATTATATAAAACTCGGTCAGGGAGAAATGCTGGCCGCAGAGCTTGCCAAAATAGGCAATACTTCGAAAATAATTTCATTCGGCGTGGAAGAAATTCCCGTGTCCGGCCAAAACGGCGAGGTATTGAAATATCACAAACTGGATGCCGATTCTATTGCGGAACGCGTTTTAATTTATTTTTGAGAGCCTTATTAGATCCATCGAGGGCATTGCTCCCAAATTTCCTTTATATACGTATTTAAGTTTATTCGGCCTCCAAAATAGAACCTCATCATTTCCGTACGGGAATAACAGCGGGTTCATTTCCGTTGTACTGCCGTCCCGGTTGCGGTTCATTCTCCAATAGTTGATGTTATAAAATATTGCGCCTTTTTGGCGGTAAATAAATTCAAAATATCTTTTAACTTCTACGGGTTCCATTTCGCTGAAAGAAGTAAAATTAAAAACCGCGTTCACCGGACCAACTTTAGCTAATTCATCCGGTTTGAGAAAGATAAACTTGTCCCGCAAAGAAGGATATCGCGAGATAGTATTTCCGGAAACTTCCAGCATCTGCGGAAGATCAACGATATAATATTTTTTTATTTCGCAATAATGAGAAATAAACAACGCAAAAAGTCCGCCGCCGGCGCCTATTTCTAACGCTGCTATCGGCCCGTTGAATTTATAATGCTTTTTTAATACCCAAAAATAGTAGAAATTTTGTGCGGCGCCCAGGGAAGAGTTCAATCCAAGTTTGTTTAGAGCCTGCTTATACTCCGGATACAGTCCTTCGTGCTTCAAAAAATAAAGCGCGCGCACATGTTTTAAGCGCCGGTTGCTCCAGAATCGGTTAAGTTTGGCGCAAATTGCAAATATAAAAGCTCCCAGTATCGCCGGCTTGTCCGACGAGCTGAAATTTGGGCTAAATCCTTTTGAGTATCCCTTTATGCGGTTTAATTTTTCCCAGTATAGAG
>CAZXFC010000015.1:0-22137 GCA_964640425.1 uncultured Candidatus Saccharibacteria bacterium
AAGTCAGATTTGGTCCTGGAAAAAGCCCGTCTCGATTCGTACCCGTATCCCGCGAGGCACTGGGTGGATGTAGGATGCTACAAATACCGGATTGACGGCGAGCGCGCTTTGAGCCTGATAGGCCAGCTCGGATGTCCTTTTGAGTGCGGCTTTTGCGGCGGAAGGGCATCTCCTTTCTTGCGGAGGGTTCGTACGCGCTCAATAGAAAATATCGTGGGCGAGATGAAATTGCTCAGGGATACTTACGGGATAAAGGGATTTATGAGTTAAACGTCAATAAACAAATAGTGGCTCTTATGAAAGCTATCGGCGATGAGCAGGAACGGCGGAAAGAAGAATGGAGGCTTAGAGGATTCATAAAAGCTGAATTATTTACCGAAGAGCAGGCGGAGACGATGTTCCGCGCAGGCTTCAGATGGATACTTACCGGTTTTGAATCCGGTTCGCCGCGCATCCTTGAAAATATAAATAAAAAAGCAACAAGGAATGATAATACCCGAGTAATCGAGATAGCGCACAAATACGGTCTCAAGGTTAAAGCGCTTATGTCCATCGGGCATCCTGGAGAATCGCAAACGACCATATTTGAGACGCGGGATTGGCTTCTCGAAGCGAAGCCGGATGATTTTGACGTTACTATCATAACTACATATCCCGGCAGCCCGTATTACGACGAAGCCGTAAAACTCAAAGGCAAAAGAAACGTTTGGGTCTATACCTATGAAAAGACCGGCGACCGGCTTTATTGCATTGAAGTTGACTATACAAAGGTTGCTGATTATTACAAAGGAGACCCCGAAGGCGGATATCGGTCCTTCGTTTATACCGACCATTTGGAGACGGAGGATCTAGTAGCGCTGAGGAATTCCGTGGAAAAAGAAGTTCGTCAAAAATTGGCGATTCCATTTAATTCTTCTGCGGCCGCCGTAAGATTCGAACACAGCATGGGTCAGCAGGGCCCGCAATTGCCGGATTATATTTTAAAAAAGACTCCCGTCAGCGCCTAGCGCAGACGGGATTTTTGTTGCCAAATCGATTTTCAGGCGTTTAAATATTGATATGCACGATAATAGCGGCAGGAAAGCGGATCTTACCATATGTTCCGTATTTCACAACGATATGACAAGGCAGATACTTGAGTTAAACGAGGAATTTGTCCGCAAAATGAATCCCGGGATGAATTGGGTGCGGTTTGCCGCCAATAATTCGCGGAAAGAAATTATTCGACTTAAGGATCCGAATATTCTGGAATTCCCCCCGGGAATTATTCCGGAAGGCATCCCAAATTTTACGTTGGTAGGATACGACGCGGGCTCGGCCATGAACGGCATGCTCCCGCACATAAAAACGCGATTCGTCTTATTTTTGGATTACGATTTTTTCATAATAAGGCCGGGCTGGATAAAGGACGTTCTTAACTATATGGATGAGCGCAAGCTTGCAATTTTGGGCGTTCCTTATCATCCGAAATATTACGGCAAAGTCAGGTATTTTCCGTCCCAGCATTGTTTATTTGTTGATAAAAATTTAGTGGGGAAAGAGTTTTATGAATGGGATTTTATGCCGCAGTATTCCGCGGAAGAACTGAAAAAAACAGTAACCGCGGCGAAATATAAATCGGAGCATAAGGTTTTAGAAATAAAAAAGAAAGCAAATTATTTCAGAAGATTTTTAAGGGACAATATCCAAAAACGAAGATATCTGGCTTTTTCAAAAGACATTCCGTACGACCTTTACAGGAGATATTTCAAGCAAAATAAAATAAAGTATGAATGTTTCCTGCCGGCGGCGGTAATCGGGGATTTTGTCAGGAATTATTATATTAAAAACGCAAAGTGGCACCCGTTTCTTTACTTGCTTGAAAAAATGATTCCCGAAAAATGGTCATACGTGCCGAAGAAAAAAGGATATTTTACTTTCTCCAAATTCAAGGATGCCGGCAAGTTCGATGTTATGGGCGAAGGCATGGAAGAGTTTTTTTGGAAAGACGCCCCGTTCGGTTTTCATATGCGCGGGTTTAAAGAAAGGCAGTATAAGGCACTGGGGAAAGTTTTTGACGCGGAAGAAAATATTAAAAACATCCGGGAAATTACCGCGAATTTCAACAATTCCAAATGAAAACCGTATTTATTACGAGCTTCCATCCTCACATATCCCGCAATATTTTTTCCACGGACGTTTTGGCGATGCTCAAAGCGGAAAATAATTTGCGCATAGTTATAATTTGTCCTAATTATAAAGTTGATTATTTTCAAAAGAATTTTGCTTCGCCCTCCGAAGCTTCAGCGAAGGAGGGGAGGGTTATTGTTGAAGGCGTTTCAATGTATCAATCTTCCAAAACCCGCACAGGACTTTTTTTCAAGCGCCTTGCGCTTTACATGCTGCCTTCGGAGACGCGCCGGATAAAACAAAGGCACAAACTTTACGAAGATAAAAATTACCTGCATTTCGGTTTTTTTGTATTGGTGAATTTTTTAGGCCGCTCATTTTTGATAAGGCGATTCGCAAGATACGCGGACTTAAAACTGTCTCCCGCGCATTATTTCGGCGCTTTATTCGACAAATATAAACCCGATGCGATTTTTGCGACGGATATCCAGGACGAGAACGACACGGCTATCATGCAGGCCGCGAAAAAACGCGCAATTCCGATATTGGGTATGTTCAGGTCCTGGGATAATCCGACTCAGGGTATTTTGCGCGTATTTCCCGATAAGTTGCTTGCGGGTTCCACGGCCGTTTTTGATGAAACAGTATTTTGGCAGGGCTATCCTCAAGAAAAAATTTCTATCGTTGGTCACCCTCATTATGATAAATATTTGAAAGGTCCGACTAAAACCAGGGAAGAGTTTTTTAGAGAGTTCGGGTTGGATTCAAAAAAGAAGCTTATTTTGTTCACGCCTTTGGGAGACAAGTTCGTCCGGGTGAACGATATGGACTACTACGGGATGGAAGTAGTGGGCGCGGCGGATGCGCAAATGTGGGTGCGGTTTCCGCCGGATGAGCCGGTTACATTGAAAAATTTCACAAAGCCGGCAAACATGGTATTCCACCGTCCCGGCTTTGCTTTCTCCGGTAAATTTGAGGACAGGGAAATAAGGAAAGAGGATGATGATTCGCTTATCAATGAAATATACTGGAGCGATCTTGTGCTGGCCGGTCCCACATCCATAAATCTGGATGCGGCTTTTTTTGATAAGCCTGTAGCGGCATCGCATTTGGTCCCGCCAGCCGGCAGCGGGCCTCCCAGGAATTACTTTGACGATGTTTATTGTTTTGATTTCAGCCACGTAAGGAAAGTTTTAGGAACCGGCGGAACGAGATATATCCGGAACAAGCAGGAATTGGATAAGGCCATCGAACAATATTTTAAAAATCCGAAGCTGGATGCCGCCGGCCGGGCCGAGATACGCTCGCTCTGGTTTTCTCACGCGGACGGCAAAAGTTCGGAGCGGGTCGCAAAAGAAATTATTTTTTTCACTGATTCCACAAGATGAAAATAGCTATTTTTACAGGGAATGCGCTAAGGCATAAATTTTTCGCGAATACGCTTGCGAAGCGCGCGGACGATGCTTTGGTCGTATCCGAATGCGACCACAACGATGCCGCCGCTTTTGAATATGAAACGCGCATTCTTTCGCTGACTCAACAGCATTTTTATGAGCGATATCTTACGGAAAAGAAATTTTTTGCTGGGAATGACGTATTTACGGCCCCGGCCTTGCCGCTTCTGGAAAAAGAATTGAATTTACTTTATACATATGAGATCGTGAAAAATTTTAAGCCGGACGCCGCGTTCGTTTTCGGCTCCAGTATAATAAAGGAGCCCCTGCTTTCGCTGATACCCCAAGGCCGTTTTATAAATTTGCATTTGGGACTTTCGCCTTATTATCGCGGTTCGGGGACAAATTTTTGGCCTTTCGTGAACGGAGAGCTTGTATTTGTCGGATCCACTTTGTTGCATATTGACGCGGGGGTAGATACGGGCGACATTATCAGGCATGTGCGGCCGGTTTTTGAGCATGATGACACCGTTCATTCAGCCGGATGCAAAGTGATCAGAGCGAGTGCCGAAGCCATTTCGGATATAATAGGACTGCTTGAAGGCGGCGAAAAATTGCCGCGCACCAAACAGTGGCAGACTGAAGGCGCCAAATATTATAGGAAAAAAGATTTTGACGAAGCGTCGGTGATAAAATACAGGGAAAATATAAAGAACGGCTTGATAAAGAATTATTTACTGAGCGGGCCGGCGAAAAAGCCGATTCTTATCGGGGCATAATAAAATTTATGATAGATCCGGAGCGCGAGCGGCATATCGTTGTTAATTATCATTACGTGGAAGACCCGCGGGATGATTTTTCGGGTATTCATCCTTGCTCCGTATGGGAATTCGGGCGGCAGATAGAATTTTTGGCAAGCAACTACTCTGTGGGAACCGTGGCAGACGTATATAACGCCGCCAGTACGGGTAACACGAGGAAAGTTTGTGCGATAACTTTTGATGACGGGTTGAAAGATCAATATTCGAACGCCAGGCCGATATTGGAAAAATTGGGCCTCACCGCGACTTTTTTCCCGATAACTTCAACGCTAGACGGCGTTTTGCCTTCAGCGCATAAAATACATATTTTGCTCTCCAAGTTTTCCGCGCTGAAATTGATAGAGATTTTTAATAAATTTATGGACGGCGCGCATATTATTTCTACTTCGGAACGGTTCGGGCAAAAACCTCAGCACAAACAGGAAGACATGCTTGTGGCCAATTTCAAAAATGGGGTGGCGTTGCTGGCAGAGGATTCTAAAAAGGCATTTTTTAACCATATTTTTAAAATTGCCGGTCTGAGAGAGGGTAAGTTAAGCGCGGAACTTTTTATGTCAAAAGAAGATCTGACCGGGCTAAGCCGGGCGGGGTTTGCGGTGGACAGCCATTCGCACGCGCATTATTCTCATTACAACACCGATAAAATTTTTCTGGAGGGAGACATTTCCCGTTCGCTTGAGATTTTGAAGCGGCTGACCGGCAAAAGCGGTGAAGTATATTCTTATCCTCATGGACGTACCAACGAAACAATGGCAAGCGTCGTCAAAGATCTGGGTTTTAAGTACGCCGTTACCATAGACAACCGCTTCGCCAGAAAAGGAGACGACGCGTACTTCGTACCCCGATTGGATACGAACGCGCTAAAATAATTTACTTATATCCTACAACTTGGCAACTTTTGGTTTTTGAGTTAGTTTTAAATACATATGAGATATTTAACAGCGGTTTATTTGGTTTTATTGGTTTTTACGGTCGTCTCCGTCCAAGGCAACTCGCCAATCGTTTCCGCTGCCCCCCCTCCTCCGCCGGGCGGATGGACTGATGACGGTACGGTAGTCAGATTAAACACCATTTCAGACAGCGTCGGCATCGGCACCGCCTCTCCCGCGGCAAAATTATCAATTATGGGCGATTTAACTGTTAGTAACGGCGCAAGCATTGATAATGGGCTTACGGTCAATTCCGGAACAGTCAATCTGCCGGCCGGACAAATTGATAACACCGAACTTGCCAATTCTTCGATTAACGTAAACACAGACGGTTCATTGATCTTATCAGGGCCTAATGCACCAAATACTGTTTTGGGTGATTCAGTAAATCTCGCTTTAAATACTGCGAACTCTAATACCTGGACAGCACCGCAGACATTTTCAGGCCCTGCGACTTTACCTGTTACGGTAAACGGTAAAATTTATTCAGAAGGAATAATTTTAAAAGCCACAGACGGTCCAAATTGTTTTTTGTTATCATTCAATAATTCCGGAATTGAAAACCATACTCCAATAAATTGCGATGGCACGCCTACTCCTTCATCAAACACTAACTCTATCGCCCTAAGTAAAGCCTCACAACAATTCTTGCAAGCTCCATATAGTACGACATTAGATATAAATGGCGACTTAACAGTTGAGACGTGGTTCTACGCCGTGAGCAACCCAATTGGCGGAACGTTAGCATTGGTAAGTAATAATGGCGGTAGTTTTTCTATGGGACTAAACGGCATTGCTTCGCCGGACACATTCAGAATATATGCTGCGGTTAATTCTCCAACAGTTTCAACTAGTTTTGAAACAGGGAATATAGTTATATCGTTAAATAGTTGGCATCATTTGGCCGTAGTTTATAATGCCACCGCCGGTAGTGCAACTTTATATCTCGACGGAACTTTAATACAAACACTTACCGGATACCCAAATAGTCTGCCTAGTCGTCCATCTGAATTTTTGTGTATTGGTGTTCAAGGCGGGTCATGCACTACTGATTGGTGGGACGGAAATATTGATGAGGTGAGAATTTGGAATGTAGCCAGAACACAATCACAAATTACGGAGGATTCAAATCAAGAATTGACCGGTAGCGAACCTAATCTTCGAGGATATTGGAAATTTAACATTAATAGCGGTAATACGGTTTTTGATTCAACCGTAAATGGAAATAATTTGACGGGAATTAATAATCCTTTTCCGCTCTCTACTAATGTTCCTTTTTAAATAGTATGTCGCATAAATCAATATTTTGGGAAAAACATATAAAAACTGTTCAGAAATACGGCTTCAGGCCAAGGACAGCAAAAAATCAAATGCGTTTTTATCGCGACCTTATGCGCGCTTACGCCGTGCAAATTGCTAGTGTTTTAACAAAATGGACCGGCACAGGAAAAATGAAAGAAGCAAGGGGTCTGCATTTTTTATGGCAAAAAGGCCTTGTAAATGAATATTTGCAAATTCTTGATAAATTCAAATCATCCAATGTTGTCGCAGCTGCGCAGAACTTTTGGTTTTTTGATGAGTTTAGAAAGGCCGATGAAAAATTTAAGCTTTTCGGAAAAAATGCGGAGCTTAATTTACTCGAGATCGGGTCGGGAGGCGGTCTATTCGCGCTATATCTTTTTGAGAAATATCCGATAAAAAGTTACACATTGGTGGATTTGCCGGAAATGTTGGTTGTCGCTAAGGCGGAGTTTAAAAGAGTTAGGCCGGATCTTGTGCCTAAGGTGCAGTTTTTGAAACCAGAAGAAACAGGGCAATTAGCCGATAAACGATTTGACGGCGTATTCAATTTTTGTTCATTTACCGAAATGGAGCAAAGCGAGATAAAAAGATATTTTGATCTCATTTATAAAACTGCAAAACCGGGAGCGGTTTTTTACAATGTGAATTACGACAGATTTCTTGAGGATCGCAATGGTACGATTACTGACAACAGCTCTATTTTCTTTCCGTATAGCCCGAGCGACAAAGTTCTGGTTTGGACGAAAAGCGAATGGCACAATGTCGCAAAAAGCACACTGGCAGGACCAACGCCCTTTGCTTTGCTGAGGATCGCAAAAATAAATATTTCTTAAGTTGGTGCATACATTATGCGCATATTAATATCCACTGAAGAGTGGACGCAATTCATCTATTATAAGAGTGTAATTCGAGCGCTTTATCGCAAAGGGCACACAGTGCGTATTTTATTCGCTAAAGAAGAAAGACCCGGGGTTTTGGATGAGCTTAGGGTGATGCAAAAAGAATCCAATGGACGGTTTGACTGGGAGAAATCTTTTTACGCTGGCGGACAAAAAGATTGGCGATATAAGACTCTGAAATACAAGAGAGCGATAAATAATTACCGGCATTTTTTAATTTTGCATGGAAAAGGATATCTTTCGCGTTTTTACAGTTTGCGTCTCCGAAAATATTTTCCGCCGTGGCTTAAGCCGTTTTTCTGGTCAAAAACCGTGAATTTGAATTTTTTGATGAGAAGCAGCGCGGTCGGAAATTTACTGAATTATATTGAAGCCGGGATGGGTCCGGACGCAAAGATAGTCGGGCAGATCAAAGAATTTGCTCCGGACGCAGTCATTGTTTCGCCGGGGAACATAATTAGTTCAACTCCGGATTATGATTATTTGAAGGCCGCGCAGTTCCTTAAAATTAAGGCGATACTTTTTGTCGTCTCGTGGGACAATCTGGAGACCAAAGGACGTATACATGTCGTGCCGGATAAATTATTTGTCTGGAACAATATCCAAGCTGCCGCAGCAGTTAATAATCACCAAATACCTAAAGATAGCATTCGCGTCGTCGGCGCACCTTTTTATGATGATTTTTTCGATGGAAGGGGGCCTTATTCGACACGCGAAGAATTTTGCGAAAAATTCGGATTCTTTTCAGATAAGCCCATTTTGCTTTATATGGGCTCAACTCCGATCTATACAGACGAAATAAACTTATTCAGGCGTTTTCAAAAAGCGGTCAGGGACTCCAGCGACCCTTGGGTGTCCTCGATACAATTTATTGTCCGGCCGCATCCCGCCAGTTATAAATTTTTCACAAGCATTGATAAAGACAAAGATCTTTCGGTGGTCCTGCAAAAAGGCTCGGTACCCGATAACGAAATGGCTCTCAAAGAACTATATGACACGATTTACCATGCTGTTGCCGTAGTAGGCATCTGTACCAGCGGGTTCATCGACGCTTTCATACTGGGTAAACCGGTCATAAGCATGCTTGCCGGAGAATATGAACATATACAGACCAAGGCGCCGCATTGCAGGCAGCTCATTGAAGGAGAAGTCCTGGATATGATTACGGATGCCGGCGAACTGCCTGGAATTTTGAAAAGGCTCAGTGAAGGAAATGACCTTACAAATAAAATGAGAGCGCGATTTATTGAGGAATATGTGCGGCCAAAAGGGCTCGGAATGACCGCCGGGGAGGCATTCGCGCTTGAATTGGAGAAATTGCAACTCAAATAGGCCTAAAAAGGTTATACTGAAATAATGTCTTATTTGGCGAAAATCAAGTCGCTCGTAAAGATATATCGGATACTTTACGGAAAGTATAAATTCCAGATGGTTTTTTTGTCGGTCCTGGGAGTAATCAACGGCATTCTGGGCAGTATCGGGGTTGTGGCGATTGTTCCGTTGCTTTCGGTCGTATTGCGTCAGCAGACAGGCGAGGAAAACACCGTATCGGTTTACGTTGAGAAACTGTTCCATTATTTTAACTGGGAGCCTTCCATCAAAATACTGCTTATCGGCATAGTGGTTATATTTATAATTAAAGCAATTATTCTCGGCATTTTTGAATATATAGGAGGGGTTATCAACGTAAAAATAGGCAATGAGATCAGGAAGGATTTTTTTGAACAGACATTAAATACCAAGTGGAGTTATCTGGTGAATCAAAAAATCAGCCATCTTGATTTTGCCTTAAATGAAGATATGGGGGCAACGATGATGCTGCTCAACAGGATGTACGATTCGTTTATAAATTTTACGGCTTTCGTAGCGTATGCCATAACCGCCTTCGCGCTTTCATTTTATGTGACATTATTTGCTGTCATTGTCGGCGGAATAATATTATATTTTTCAAAATATCTGTCTTGGGCCATTAAATCCCGTTCAAAGCGGGGTACTTTGCTCAAGCGCGAATTGAGTCATAATCTCAATGAAACCATATTGGGGATTAAGGCTATAAAAATTTTGCGAGCGGAAGCGGGATCGGTAAAAGACCTGAACACCTTACTTGATAAGATGAAGGATATCAGTCTTAGTATGATGAAAATAAGAAGCGCGCTTTCAAATCCAATTGAGCCATTAATGGTCATATTTGTTGCGGCGCTTTTTTCTCTTTCATATAAACTTCCGGGATTTAACTTCGCCTCATTTATTGTCACGGTTTATCTTATCCAGCAAATTTTTCTTTACACGACAAAATTCCAGTCAATGATCGGGCTTTGGAATACCGCGATACCGTCAGTTGAACGCATAATGGCGCTCAAAGAGGAGCTCGAGACAAATCAGGAAACCGATGAGGGAACAAAGGATTTTAATTTTACCAAAGAGCTTTCATTTGAAAATGTCTCATTTGCTTATGATTCAAACCCCGATAAAAAAATACTCTCATCGGTCAGTTTAAAAATCAAAAAAGGCGAAATGGCCGGCATAATCGGGCCGTCGGGCATGGGCAAAACAACAATTGCGGATCTCATGATGCGGCTGCTTAAGCCTGCGGAAGGGAAGATACTAATGGACGGCGTACCGGTTTCGGATATCAGTCTCGGCGGCTGGAGAAAAAATATAGGTTATGTGTCACAGGATGTTTTTTTAAAAGATGATACTATCGAAAATAATATTAGATTTTTTAACAGCACCCTTCCGGAGAAAGCAATAACCGAAGCGGCGAAGACGGCCAATATTTTTGATTTTGTAAAATCATTGCCGGACGGGTTCAAAACGCAAGTCGGCGACAGAGGGCTGTCCTTGTCCACGGGACAGCGCCAAAGGATTGCCCTTGCCAGGGTTTTGGCCAGGGAGCCGAAGATATTGATATTGGATGAGGCCACCAGTTCTTTGGATAATGAATCCGAAACCCTGATAAAACAGTCCATTGAAAAAATGCGCGGCAGGATTACCGTAATTATAATTGCCCATCGCCTTACCACGGTATTGGACACGGATCACTTGATCGCTTTAAAAGACGGGCGCATTGAAGAAGAAGGGGAGCCAAAAAAGCTTTTGGCGGACCGTAATTCTTATTTTCATAAAGTTTACGCTTCAGCCGCAAAATAAATATGCCAAAAGAAGTAACTATACTATCAGTTCATTTTTCGGACAGCACGCGGAGATTCCTCGAGATGAATTATGATCTGATCGAAGCGCAGAACCGTGTCAAAAATTGGGAATGGGTCATAGGCGACAATTCTCATCCTTCCAGAAGTACGGAGCCGTTGGATGCCAAGAAATTTCCGGCACTTATTAAATGTTTTGATCAGAGCAATTTGGATGACATGAAACCGTATTTTCGGGAAGGCGGATATTACAGGCCTGAACTCTACAAAAAACGGAAACTTGGATGCTATTGGCATGGCGCAGCTCTGAACAAATTGCTTGAAGAGGTAAAGACCAGGTTTCTCTTGGTTTTAGACAATAATTTTTATGTTGTAAGGCAGGATTGGATAAATGATTCTTTGGAGCACATGAAAAAAAACAACCTCGCTTTTTTTGGAGCTCCAAATCCGCCTTCGAATCCCGTTAAGTACAGATATTTCCCCGAAGTGCATTGTTTTTTTGTAGATTTGAATAAGGTGAAGCCGGAAGAGCTCGATTTTATACCCGCCTACGAATTACTTTCCCCTTTATCGGCAATTAAACGGCAAGTTAGGATCGCCCAAGTTTACTTGGACAGAAAAGCTCCAGATATTGTATCTAAAATATTCGATATAGCATTGGCAGACCATTTAAGGGTCGGCAGATCGGGAGATGTAGGTGCAAGGATTGCATCCAGGTATGGCGGCAGGTCCGGATTTGAAGCCGATTGCGTGCAGCAAATATTCAATCCTTCGTTGGTGTATAAATTGTCCGATATTTTTTTTCCGGAGCGCCTGAGCCTTATTCCGAAGCGGCGCGGTTATTACGCACCAGGAGTAACATTCTTGCCGGGCTGGCATACCAAATACGGCGCAAAAAATTGGGAGGCCTATAAATGGAAAGACAAGCCTTTCGGCTTTCATATTCGCGCCAAAGCTTACAGTAAATTAAAAACGGCATCGCAATGGGAAGAACTTTTCAAAGGAATAGGCTCCATATTGGAAGAATATGAGCACCGATGACGAAAGAAAAGAAAATTTTATTTGTTTCGCGCTCCGCGGATTATTTTATTTATTTTAAGAGCATTATAGAGGCTCTTTGCCGGCGGGGATTTAAGGTAATTTTTTTGTATGACGTAAAATGGACGGAAAAAGCCTCATCGGCCGGCATTCTGGCCCAATTCAAAGCGGAAAATTCCGCATTTGATTTTGCGCCCGCCATTTTGCGCAGGGATGGCTGGCGGAAGTATTTGTTCCACACCAGGGAACTCCTGTCATATAGAAGTTATCTGAAGGGTGATAGGAAAAACCTACGGAAGTTCTATCACGATCGTTGGAAGAGCTATTTGCCGAAGACTCTCCAACATTTGTTCGATTGGCGAATTGCAAGGGCCATTCTCGCTTTGCCTCCTGCAGGATGGTTTCTCAAGCTATTTGAATCTATTGCCCCACCGGACGCGAAGATAATTGATGATATTAAAAAATACGGGCCTGACGCTGTAATAGCTTCACCGGTCAATTTGCGTTTTTCTTCAGCTGACCTGGAATATCTGAAAGCCGCGAAGCATTTGAAAATTCCCACCGCGCTGCCGGTAATTTCCTGGGACAATCTTACGAATAAGGGATTATTTCACATTTTTCCGGACAGACTTTTTGTGTGGAATGAAGCCGGCAAGAAAGAAGCGGTCCGGCAGCACCATGTTCCGGAAAGTTCAATTAAAATAATAGGTGCGCCTTTATTTGACCAATGGTTCTCAAGGCTCGAGCCTTCTCAAACGCGCGAAGAATTTTGCGGGAAGAACGGCCTGCGGGCCGCATCCCCGATAATCTTGTATTTGGGTTCCTCTGTGAATATCGCGCGGGACGAAAGCTGGGTAATTGAGGAAATGAGAAAGGGTCTCGATAGTTTTCCCGAACTTAAGAATGTCCAAATAATTATCCGCCCTCATCCTGCGAATAACAGAATTTATGAACGGCTAAATTTGCCTTCAACATATGTGATTCCAAAGGAAGGCAGTCTTCCCAGCTCAAAGGCGGCGCTTGAACTCTTTAAGGACTCGCTTTGTTTTTCCGTTTGTACCATCGGCATTAATACGAGCGGAATGCTTGATGCGATAATTGCCGGAAAGTCGGGCATGGCATTCATGCCTGAAATATACAAAGATTCCCAAATGGAAACCAGGCATTTCCAGCATCTTTTTGAAAGCGGAGCCATGCTCGGGGTAAAAACAGGTGAAGAGTTCGCCGGGGCAATTAAAAAATTATTATCCGGACACGATGACCGCAAAGATAAGCGGGAGGCATTCATCAAAAACTTCATCCGCCCCAACGGCCTAGGAAAAACCGCAGGCGAATGCGCCGTTGAGGAAATAGAGGAATTAGTCCGGGGATGAGCCTTGCAGTACGGCTATTTTTATGGTATTATTGGCAAATGCAATGGGATTACACGAAAACAGAATACGACAAACAGAAGGCGGCTGACCCGATCTGGCATTTGGAGCGGCTTATTAATTTTGGATTGGGAAATGAAAAACTGGAAAAGAAGCTTCTCGAAAAATATTTAGATAGACTTCATATACCGAAAGACAGGAAAAACCTGTTGGAACTTCTTGTATGGAACAAGCAATTTTAACTGAAAGCCAAAAAGCAGTCATAGGACTTGTTGCGGCGGAAAAAAGGCTCTCTGCTTTTTATTTGAGCGGCGGTACGGCGCTGGCGGCTTATTATTTCCGGCATCGATTTTCAGACGATCTGGACTTTTTTGTTTTTGATCCTCCTGATCTTATTTTTTTAAAGCAATTTGCGGATATGATAAAAAAACAAATCGGCGCGGATGAAACCAGGTTTTCGAGGATCTACGATCGTAACCAATTTTATTTTATGAAGGGTGAAGTAGAATTAAAAGTGGAATTCACAAAATATCCTTTTTCGCGGCTTGATCAGCCGCAACTCAAAGACGGCATACAAATAGACAGCTTAAGAGATATATCCGCCAATAAGCTGATGGCTATGCTGGATAGGTTTGATCCGAAAGATTTTGTGGACCTATATTTTATATTACAAAATCAAAAACTTGCGGAGGTGCGTGATGACGCTGAAAAGAAGTTCGGCATCAAAATAGATCATATTTTTCTGGGCAGCGAGATAGCTAAAGTGAAGAGGATTGAAGCTTTGCCGAAAATGATAAAGAAAGTATCGATTGACGAATTAAAATCATTTTTCTCGGAGCTTGTTTTAAAAGAGCTCGCCAAAAATATCATTGCTTAATTATCTCCGTTCCAACGGCCTCGCTAAAACCGCCGGAGAATGCGCCGTCGAAGAGATTGAGAAGTTGACTCGTTGATTTTTTTTGAAAGATGTGTTAGTTTGACGGTAGAAATATTTTAACAAGGAGAGAAAAATGCCGGACATAGTGCTCATTACCGGAATTACAGGATTTGTCGGAAGCCATTTGGCGGATGAAACTATCAGGCGTTATCCTCATGCGCAAATAATTGGATTGCTTCGCTGGAGATCGCCGAGAGATAATATCGGGCACATTTTGGATAAATTAATTCTTGAAAACGGCGATCTTACCGATTATCCTTCCTTAAGGTCGTTGCTGGCGAAACACCGTCCAGACGTGATCTTTCACCTCGCCGCGCAGTCTTATGTGGATTTCAGTTTTGCGGCCCCTGTGGCGACATTGGATACAAACATTATTGGAACTGCAAATTTGCTTGAGGCGGTTAAGGAGCTTAAATATTCACCGGGCGGATATGACCCGGTATTGCATATTTGCAGCTCATCCGAAGTATACGGGCAAGTCGAAGAGAACGAAGTGCCCATTACGGAAAGTAATCCTTTCCGGCCGGCCTCTCCATATGCCGTCAGCAAAGTCGGCGAAGATATGCTCGGGCTTCAATACTGGCTGTCCTGGAAGATCAAAACTATCCGCACGCGCATGTTCACGCACACCGGTCCGCGGAGGGGTGATGTGTTTGTTCTTTCCAATTTCGCAAAACAAGTAGCGGCTATTGAGGCGGGACTTCATGACCCGGTCCTGAAAGTCGGGAATTTGGACAGTATCCGGACTTGGATGGATGTCAGGGATGCCGTACGCGCATACTGGGTAATGGTTGAGAAATGTCCTCCGGGGGAGGTGTATAATATCGGCGGAGCCGAAACAATGACGGTAAGAGATATGACCGAAAAGCTTCTCAAACTGTCAACGCGGCAAGATATTAAGATCGAAGTTGACCCGTCAAGGTTGCGTCCGTCGGACGTTACGAGGCAAATTCCTTCAACGGTAAAGTTCAGGAAGGCTACCGGCTGGAAACCGCTGATAAAATTTGACCAAACTCTCGCGGATACGCTTTTCTATTGGAGAGATTTTTATGCCAAACAAGCGCGTAGTATTTGAGACAGAATGGTTCAGCGTAGAGGCTGAGGATTTTCCGGACATTGCGTTATTGGGCGGAAAGCCTTATTACAGGGTGGTTGAGAACGACGGAGTGTGCATGCTTGTCATGACAAAGAAGCGTGAAATTATCATGGTCAGGCAATTCCGCCCGGCCCCCAATTCCTACACTCTTGAAATGCCGGCCGGCTCGCTGGATGAAGGAGAAAATAACATCGCCGCGGCAACCCGCGAACTTTACGAAGAGACCGGATACGTTTGCTCAGAATGGACTGAACTTTCCGCGTTGGTCGACGTTATGGCCAGTCGTTCCAGCATGCGGAGCTCCCTTGTATTCGGTCGTGATGCGGTCTGGGACGCCCGGTTCGTACCAAAAGAAAATATTCAGGTTGTGTTAGTAAGTCCGGAAAAGCTGAAAAAACTCATTTTGTCCGGCGAGTGCAGGCAAAGTATTGTTCCCGGTATGCTGGCCTTGGCGACCTGGAAAAATCTGGTAAAGATTTAAGAATATAACGACTAATAAACCCGCGCGAAAATGCGCGGGTTTTACATTCGGCTAAAAATAAGATAAAATTTCTTATGAAATATGGAAATACTAAAGAAAATATTTAATGCGTCAAAAAGAGAATTCAAAACCCGTATAAAAAAGTTTCGTAGAAATTTGCGTGGGACTAATAAGATTGTGATGCCCCCCGTTACATCCGAAAGTATGAAGATATTTTTCAGGGAGGCGCGCCTAAAAATACTTGATGTCGGCACGAGAGGCGGAGTGCTATCCCAATTCAACATGCTCGCGCCTTTTTCGGAGATTTTTATATGTGAGTCGGATGCAGGGGAAGCGCGCAGGGTTGAAGCCAAGCTGACGGAACGAGGCCATTTTTTGAAAGTAACTAATATACGCGAATCTCTTCATTCAATAGAGGGTTTGCAGCCCTTTTTCAAAGCAAAAAATCCTGCGGCAAGTTCATTCATGGAGCCGGACCACGCATTCATAAATAATTTTTATGACGGCGAACCCGACAAGCTGAAAGATACTTTCGAGATAGTTGCGAAGCCCGAAATTTCCGCAATAACATTGGACCACGCGGCTGAAAAATACGGCGCAAATGATATTTCCATTATCAAGCTGGATACGCAGGGAACTGAGCTGGATATTTTAAAGTCCGGTGCAACAGTGTTGAATTCAGTTGTATGCATTTATCTTGAAGTGGAATTTTTGCCGTTCTATAAAAACCAGCCGCTGTTTTCGGATATTAATAATTTTTTGGAGTCGCAAGGCTTCCGCATTTTCGGCATGAAAAATAGCTTCGCAAAACGCCGCACAAAAGCCAAAGCCGCCGCTTCGGCAGATGAACTTTTGGGGACCCACGCACTCTATTTCCGGGAAAAAAATCGTGATGGTTCAGACTTGAATCATATTCAGAAAATACGTCTGATATGCGCCGCATCGGCATTCGGCTATCTTGATTATTCAATTTGGCTATTGGAACAGGCAGATTTGCAGGAATATCTTAAATCCAGGAATTTGTCCGGACTGCAAGATGAATTTGCATCTTATTCATATTCTGCGGAACGGCAATTGAAAAGAGGGCCCTGAACTTTGTCTTGTTTTTTTTTGAAAAAATGCTACAGTTCTGCTAGAAATCAAGGTCATTGAAAAGGAGAGTCCGGATGAATATCGGAACAAGCATTGAACTCTACAGGAAAGTTTATCTCATACGCAAATCGGAAGAGGCCATCATAAAATATTACGGCGAAGATGAAATGAAAACTCCCATGCATATGTCAATGGGCTCGGAAGCATTGCTCGCCGGCATCTGCCAGGCTCTACAAAAGGGCGACATGGTATTCGGGACATACAGGAGCCATGCGCTTTTTTTAGCGAGTACGCTTGACGTCAAAGGATTTTTTGCGGAAATGTACGGAAAAGTAACAGGCGTCGCACGCGGGAAATCCGGCTCGATGCATTTGTCTTCTCCCGAGAACGGGCTGATGATCTGCTCGGCGGTCGTCGCAAGCACGATACCGGTTGCGATAGGCGCGGCATTTGCGATGAAGAGAAAAAAACTAAAAAATATATCTGCGGTGTTTTTCGGCGACGGAGCGCTGGACGAAGGAAATTTTTGGGAAAGCCTGAACGCGGCCTGCGCGATGCGGCTGCCCGTATTATTTGTCTGCGAAGACAACGGATTGGCCGTCGACGTCGGTCCGGAGTCTCGGCAGGGCTACGGCTCTATTTCCAATATCATAACGCAGTTTCATTGCAGGACAATGACGCTGGATGCTACCGATGCCGAAAAAGTATTCGCATTGGGCCAAAACGCGCGCGAAACTATTTTAGCCGATCAAACGCCTTGTTTTCTGAGACTGAAATATTACCGCTATCTGGAGCATGTGGGAGTAAAAGAAGATTTTCAGCTGGGATACCGTTCAAAAGATGAATTTGACAAATGGCGAATGCGCGATCCTGTGGATATAGAGCGCGAGTTTCTAATTTCAAACGGCATGCCGAATGAAGACATTGTGGCGCTTGAGGAGGAAATCGACCGGCAAATCGAAGACGCCGTTGCGGAAGCAAAAGCGGCTTCGTTGCCTGATGCCGGCGAACTTTACGAAAATGTTTTTTCGGAGGTGCGATAATGAGATCCATAACTTACGTTGAGGCCATCCGCGAAGCGACCGTTCAGGAGATGGAGCGCGATGAAACGGTTTTTGTTTACGGCATTGAGCGCAATATGTTTGGCTCCACGAAGGGGCTTTGGGAAAAATTCGGGCAGGAGCGGTGCTTTGCCACTCCTCTCGCCGAAGAGGCAATGACAGGTTTGGGAATCGGCGCGGCAATTTGCGGCATGAGGCCGATACATGTTCATATTCGCATCGATTTCGCGCTTTTGGCGATGAATCAAATTGCCAATATGCTTTCCAATATTCACTACGGATCCGGCGGCAAGATCAAAGTTCCGATGCTTATCCGCATGGTCATCGGCAGGGGCTGGGGCCAGGGATATCAGCACTCAAAAAGCATGCAGTCGGTTTTTGCGCACATTCCAGGTTTGAAGGTCATCATGCCTACGACGCCTTATGATGCGAAAGGCCTGATAATTTCTGCAATACGCGATGACAATCCGGTCATTTCCATCGAACACCGCTGGCTTTACTGGCAGGAAGGGGAAGTGCCTGAAGAATCCTACGTCGTGCCTATTGGCAAAGGCGCAATTCTTCGTACCGGTACGGACATTACTATCGTCGCAACTTCCTGGATGAATGTTGAAGCAAGGCACGCTGCTTTGATACTCGAGCGTCGCGGCATTAACGTCGAAATTGTCGACCCGCGCACATTGTATCCGTTGGACGAGGAAACCATAATCAATTCGGTGAATAAAACTAAACATTGCATTGTTGCGGACAACGATTGGCAGTTTTGCGGATTTTCCGCGGAGGTCGCGGCCTTGGTTTCCGAGAAGTGTTTTAAGAAGCTAAAAATTCCTGTCGCGCGTATTGGATTTGCGAATACCCCATGTCCGACCGTCCGAGTTCTGGAAAACGAATTTTATCCGAATGCGGAGACGATAGTACGGGCCGTTGAAAAAATGCTTAAACTGAAACCGGCCGATTTGTCCGGAGAGCAATTCTATAGCCACGAAAAAAGATTTAAAGGGCCTTTTTAAATTCGAAAACGCAGATAATATCTGCGTTTTTTTGCTTGTTGCAAAAGCCTGGATTCGTTGTATATTGCATATAGAACTTTAAAATAAGTCAATAAGGAGTGATTATGGCTGACTCTCCGAAACGCAAGCGTATCGGACTGGTCCAGATCAATAATAGTTTTTCCGGACAGAATTATTTGCCTCTCTCGGCAGGCATGCTCCAGGTTTACGCTGAGAAGCACGCAGAGCATCCCGCTGAATTTGAATTTTTGACCCCGATATATTCGCGCATTCCCGTCGATGAAGCCGTTAAGCGCCTTTCACGGGCTGACGTCGTCGGATTTTCCAGCTATGTTTGGAATTTCAAGATCTCTCTCGAGATCGCCGGGCGGCTAAAAGCCAAAAAGAAGAAGACCCTCATCGTTTTCGGCGGGCCGCATGTGCCCGACAGAAATCCGGAAGAATTTTTGCGGAAATATCCTTTCATCGATATTGCTTGCCACGGCGAAGGGGAAGTTGTCTTCCTGAATGTTTTGAAATATGGATTTACCGACAGGTCTCAAATTCCGTCGGCAAGCTTTCTGGATACGCAGGGAAATTTTGTTCAGACAACGCGTGTTCCGCGGTCAAAGGAGCTTGAAGATATTCCGTCGCCTTATTTGGAAGGAGCGTTTGAAAATCTCATTGCGGAAAATCCCAACGAGCGATGGATAGCGATGTGGGAAACGAACAGAGGCTGTCCTTTTTCCTGCACATTTTGCGACTGGGGTTCGGCAACGGCATCAAAAATTAATAAATGGAACATTGACCGCCTTCTAAAAGAGATCGAATGGTTTGCTGACCATCGCATCGAGTATGTTTTTTGTGCGGACGCGAACTTCGGCATTTTGCCGAGAGACCTGGAAATTGCCGCTCATCTCGCGAAGATAAAAAGTGAGCAAGGGTATCCTAAGGCGGTTTCCATTCAGGCCACGAAGAACGCGCAGGAGCGTTCATACCTTGTTCAGAAAACACTGGCAGAAGCCGGTATGAATAAGGCTGTTGTGGTGTCAATGCAGTCATTGCATGTACCGACATTAAAGGCAATCAAACGCGACAATATAAGCCTCGATGCTTTTAAAAATCTTCAGATAAAATTTTCCGGAGAAGGCATTGAGACGATGACGGACCTGATCCTCGGCCAGCCGGAGGAAACATATGAGTCCTGGGTTGCCGGAGTAGATACGCTGTTGAATTTAGGCCAGCACAACCGCATACAGTTCAACAATCTCTCTATCCTGCCGAACGCGGAAATGGGAGATTCGGCATACCAAAAGCGATATGGCATGGAGACCGTAATTTCCGCTGTTGTAAACATTCACGGCTCGCTGCCCGCTTCAAACGAAATTGTTGAAATGCAGGAACTCGTAATAGCGACATCCGCGACGCCACGCGCGGATTGGGTGCGCATGCGTGCTTTCTCATGGATGACAAGCCTGCTTCATTTCGACAAACTTTTCCAGATCCCGCTAATAGTGCTGCATCAGGCAACGGGTCTTGGCTACGGCGAGATGCTCGAATATTTTTCCGAAGGAAAATTCAGCGCACTCGCGGATATGCCGGATGAATTTCCGATACTGCGAGAAGTCAGACAGTTCTTTATTGATAAATCAACGGACATACAAAACGGCGGAGCGGAATATTGCCATTCGGCAGAGTGGCTCAATATTTATTGGCCGGCAGATGAATATATTTTCATCAAGCTTTGCACCGAAGGAAAATTGCAGGCGTTCTATGCTGAAGCAGAGGAAGCGCTAAAGCTTTTTCTCCGCGCGAGATCGATTGAGTTGGATGAAACGGTCCTTTCTGACGCGGTCCGCCTAAATAAAGAGCTCATGAAAATGCCGTTTCAAACGGCTAATGCGGAAGTCCGGACATCGTGGAATATTTTCGAAGTATTCCGTTCCGTTGTGCTTGGCAAACCAGTCCCGTTCCGCGATGAATCGCATAAACATCTTATCAATAAGACGCAAACACAATGGAATTCCTGGGAAGAATGGTTTGAAAAGGTCGTCTGGTTCGGCAACCGCAAGGGAGCTTACCTTTACGGCAACGTACCCGACGAAATTTTTCTTGAAGGACATTTCGATTAAGTTTTTTAAACCTCGCAGCCGCGGGGTTTTCACTTGTTTTTTTTAGAAAAAATGCTATTGTTTGGCTAGAAAATTTGACTCATTGAAATGGAGTTCGGAAAATGAGATACAGGGATCTCGGCAGTACGGGGATTATTGTTTCTGAAATAGGATTTGGGACATGGGGCATAGGCGGGACTACAGATGGCGCGATCGGATACGGTCCTACCGACGACAAAAAATCGCTTTCTGCTCTTGCGCGCGCGTTTGAACTGGGCGTCACATTCTTTGATACGTCAGACCTGTATGGCAACGGACACAGCGAAGAATTATTGGGGCAGGCATTCAAAGCGGTACGGGACAAAGTAGTTATTGCGACCAAAGCAGGTTTTGTTTCAAAAGAGGGCGCGCAAAATTTTTTCCCGAAGCATATCAGAAAATCCCTTGAGAAAAGCTTACGGCGGCTGAAGACCGGATACGTTGACCTATTGCAATTGCACGGGCCGGATACCGGTCTCTTAAAAAATAATCCGAATATTTTTGAAGCGCTCCGCGCTCTTCAGGATGAAGGCAAAATAAAGGCGTTCGGAATTTCCGTTAGAAATCCGGACGAAGGCATTGTTGCGTTGCGGGAGCTTGGATTGACTGCGATACAGGTCAATTTTAATATGCTCGACCAGCGGGCTGTCGATAATGGATTGCTGCGGACGGCTGAACTTGCCGGCGCGGGAATAATTGTCAGGACGCCGCTTTGTTTCGGATTTTTGAGCGGAAAACTTGCCGGAGCCAAATTTCCTGTGGGTGATCACCGGGCGAACTGGCCTCCGGAGCAGATAAAACGTTGGACGGATGCGCCGCAACTTTTTACCAAGCTCAACGACGGGAAAACACGCACTCTCGCGCAACTCGCGCTTCTTTTTCCCTTCGCATGGAAAAGCGTGTCTACGGTAATTCCGGGGATGCTTTCACCGGAGGAAGCCGATGAAAATGTATCCATCGCGGACCTTAAACCTCTTACCAAGAAAGAAATATCAATGATACGGAAAATATATAAGGGAAATTCGTTCTTTGTGCCGAAGACTGGAGGAAAAAATGGAACTCGGAATTAAAGGGAAGAAGGTTCTGGTTACCGGAGGCAGCCACGGCATAGGGCGCAGCATTGCGTTGGCATTGGCCGCCGAAGGTTGCGATGTCGCAATTTGCGCAAGACGTAAGTCGAATTTGGCCGGCGTAACAGATGAAATTGCCGCGCTCGGAGTTTCGACTCTAGGCATCCCGGCCGACGCGACTAAACTTGGAGATATTGAGAATGTAATGAAAACAATTGTTTCCGCTTGGGGTACACTGCACATTTTAATA
>CAZXFC010000016.1:0-22052 GCA_964640425.1 uncultured Candidatus Saccharibacteria bacterium
GCGCGAAAAATCGGCTCGGTCACGGATTTCCCGGAACTTACGGTTGGAATGCGCGGAAAAAAGTCATAAAACCGGACCATTACGTAGCGCCCGGGAGGCCATTCGGCCCTTTGCAGCTGAGCTGCACGTCGGGAACGACCGGCAAGCCAAAAGCAGTAGTGCAGCACAACGGAATGATGGAACCCAACGTGCGCGACCTGATCGATACTTACGGACTGAGCGGGAACGACCGAAGTTTGCTTATTAACCGTTTATTTCATGTAAACGCGCAAATAACAAATGTTTTTACCATTATGTTTGTCGGAGGGACGATTGTTTTGGGTTCGCCGGAACCGTCGGATATCTTAAAAATAATTTCCGAACGGCATATTACTTTCGGAAGCATGATCCCGCCGACACTGAGATCAATCTTAAAATACTACGAAACGAGCGCGAAAAAAATTCCTCCCCGCGACAGTCTTAAGCCGATGCGTTTCATTATCGCCGGAGCGGACATACTGGATGCGAAACTCCATAAAACTTTTATGGACAGCACAAAAATCAGAATACCGCCGGGCTGGGGAATGACCGAAACGGGATGCTGGGGTTCGGGTACGGCATATTGGGATGCGGTTATATGGGGTTCTATCGGAAAGCCGCTCGGCCACACCGAATTCCGCATTATCGACCCCGAAACCGGAAAAGAGGCGGCAAACAATATTAAAGGCGAACTCCATGTGCGCGGAGACAACGTATTCAAAGAATACTTCAGAGATCCCGAAGCAACCGGAAAATCGTTTGTGGATCTGAGCGGCGACGGCAAACCGTGGTTCAAAACCGGAGATATATGCCGCCGCGATTCGCGCGGAACTTATTATTTTTGTTACCGCGCCTCGGCCGACTCCTGGAAAGTCCATCGATAAAAACAAATCCGCTTCCTATGAAGCGGATTTTTCATTCAAATTATAAAAGCCTGTTCCGTATCAAATCCGCAACATGCTCCAGATCATCCGCCAAAGGCCGGTCTTTATCCAGGAACCGCACTTTTTCACGAATCCGTCCGTGCAAAGCGCGCGTTTTTGCCGCAAGCTTTGACGAATCTCTTCCGCTCCTGATATCCACGCCTTGAGAGACAATCATAAGAACGCCGGCAAGAAGATATGTTAAAATTTCGTTCGTCTCTAGCGCGAGCTCGGCAGACCCAAACCCAAAGCTTACGATATCCTGATTGTAGCTTTCCGTGATTCTCCTATGAATACTGTAAGGATTTGCAAGGTAGCAAATCCTGCCAAAAATATCGGAAAGGCAAATCCCCACTCCTTTGAAACCGCTATTGAATCCCGGCTCTTCTCCGGCAAGGCTGGCACCCAAGCCGCGATTATATTTTTCATTGAGCAGTCTTTCTTTTAATGTATTCATCAGATCGGCAACATCGAACATTGCAAGACGCAAAGCATCCATTGCCCTTACGATATAGAATCCTGAAAAATTTCCGGTGTGGTGGACTTTTTTTTCTGCCAAATTTACTATCGGGTTGTCATTCGCCGAATTGATCTCGTTCGCAACCCATCGGCGCACATCTCCGAGAATTTCGATGACAGGTCCAAAAAGCTGAGGCGAACACCTTATACAGTAAGGGTCCTGAAGCTCAATAGTGGATTCAACGACTGAAGACGCGCCTATGGCTTGCAACCTGACTTCGGATCTCAAATCCTCAATGTTTTTTGTAAGCGCACTATCCTTCAGAAATAGGCGTAAAAAATAAGCGGCGTCTTTTTGTCCCTGATGATTTTTCATGGTTTGCACAAAGTCATCAAAAGGATCCGTCATTCCGCCCAGTGCTTCTGTTGCCATAGCTTCCGCCACAAGAGCAAGGGTTAAAAAATATTCTGAATCAGCCAATGCCAGTGCGGCCATGGCGGTCATGGCGGAAGTGCCGTTGACCAGAGAAAGGCCTTCTTTTTCGTAAAGCACCAACGGCTCAATGCCCAGCTTTTTGAAAAGATTTTTTGTTTTATAAAACCTGCCTTTGTATCTTACCTTGCCTTTGCCCTGGATCGCGGCGGCAATTGAAGAGAGCGGCACAAGGTCGCCGCTTGCGCCGACCGAACCGAATTTGCGCATGACCGGCGTAATGCCGTTATTCAAAAAATAAATAATGCGCTCGATCTTTTCGAGACCAATCGCCGAACAGCCCTCTTTCACAAGTGAATTTATCCGGAGAAGCATCGCGGCGCGTACAACATCTTCCGGAAGTTCATCGCCGACGCCGCAAGAAAGCGAATCAATAAGACGCTCTTGGAAAGCCACCCTTTTTGCTTCTGGAATTATTTTCCCGACATTGGCTCCCACGCCCATTTTATCTCCGTATGCGTAAACGCCGCTTTCGATGTAAAATTCGCGGCCCTGCCGTATTTTTCTCAGAAATTCTCCGTCATCGCTCAGCGCGACCTTACTCAAATACCCCGCAACACTTACAACATCTTCTATTGTTAGGTTTTCGCCGTCAATAACGACGGGAGCCTCGTCCGTTTTCATTCTATTGTCAATTCTTCTATTTCAAATATACTTGGGGTAGCGCAAATTGCAAGCTCGTTGAAAGGAACGATTCCGATGGAAAACGAAAAAACAGCGTACGAAATGTTCGCAAGAAGCAGAAATTTTTTTCTCGAAGGGCGCGAAAAACCCGCGATAATCTTTGAAGGCTCGCCCGGCGGAGAAGGAAATAAAATTTTATCTTATGGAGAGTTGGATTGCGAAATAGATGTGCTAGCGCGGGGATTGGCCAATTCCGGCGTAGTTAAAGGCGACAAAGTCTGCCTCTGTCTGCCAAATTCGCCAACGCTTGTTGCCGCTTATCTTGCGCTTTCGAAACTGGGAGCGGTAAGCGTGATGCTGAATGCCGCTTTACCGGAAGAAGAAATCGAAAAAAATATGAAGGCAACCTGCGCCAAAATTTTGCTTGATGAAATTTCTTTGGGAAATATTTACTTAAATTCCCATTCTTTAACCGCGCACCTATCAGGCGGCAAATCTTCTCTTGGCGCGGAAAATACCGCAACCGTACTTTATTCTTCCGGAACAACCGGCGAGCAAAAAGGAGTTGAGCTCAGCGTCCGGAATATTTCAGAAAACGTCCGCTACGCCTCGGCGCTGACCGGAATGAGGCCGAACGACAGATTGTTCTGTTTCGTGCCGCTCACCCACTGCTTCGGATTGAACTTCATCATGACGGCATGCTTCTACACCGGCGCAACACTGGTGCTTCACGAAAAATTCGAGCCGGCGCAGATTCTTGATTCTCTGGTTAAAAATCAAGTTAGCATGTTCTTCGGCGTACCTGCCGTTTACAATCTTTTTCTGAAACAAAAAACCGAGCAATTTTATTTCTCGTCCGTTAGATATTTTTTCTATGCGGCCGATTCGCTTTCCAAAAAATCGGTGCTGGCCTGGGAAAAAGAATACGGCCGGCGAATTTACACCGGCTGGGGACTTACGGAAACCTCGCCTTTCGCCACCTCCAACGACTCCATAAACTATAAATTGGGCAGCGTAGGAAAATCTATACCCGGAGTGGACTTAAGAATTGAGAGCGAAGAAGGCTGCGGCGAAGTATTTGTTCGCGGGCATAATGTTATGAAGGGATATTTGAATAAACCAGAAGAAACGGCAAAAGCGATTGATACCGATGGATGGTTTCGGACCGGCGACATAGGCTACATGGATGACGATGGCTATCTATTTATAGTAGATAGAGCAAAAGACATGATAAATGTAGGCGGGGAAAAGGTCTGGCCGGCCGAAGTTGAGAAAAAAATACTCGAGCATCCGGCCGTCCTGGAAGCGGCCGTGATCGGGATACAACACGATATCATGGGCGAGGTTCCGAAAGCGTTCATCGCGCTCAAAGACAAGCGCGCGACAAAAAAAGATATGCAGGAATTTCTGGAGCCGCTGCTCACTAAAAACCAATTCCCGCGCCAGATAGAATTCATTGATAAGCTGCCCAGAAATCCATCCGGAAAGATTTTGAAAAAAGAATTGCGATCACAAAAATCATTTTAGCCGCAGTCGAACTCCACTACGTCGTTAAACCGCTTGAGCTGCGGAAAAAAGAAATAGCCGAGTTAAGGCGGGAGGCCATTGCAAAACGCAAGGCCGCAAATTAATCGGAGCCCCGACTTTACGCCGGGGTTTTCATTTGCTACGTTTTGTGCAGAATTGAAAACACCAAATGATAGAATTCGGTAAGGAAAATTTGAGGATACCGCGTCTCTCGCGGCCCGTTTATATAATCGGCGCGGGAATGACCGATTTCCGAAAATTTTATCCGGAGAAACAAACTGTTGAGCTTTGTCTGGAAGCAATTAGAATGGCCGTAATGGACGGGCTTGGCATGGCACCGAAAAAATTCAAAGAATACGTGAATTTCTGTATCTATTCGCAATTTGCAGACCACTTCGGCGACCAGCTTTTGGCCGCGGCAAAGATACACGACGGCGTGGGTTTGGATCCCATCGGAAATATCGAAGTTAAGACCGGGGGAGCAACAGGGGGTTCCGCATTTTTAGCGGGAGTCTTAGCTATCGCTTCCGGATATGCCTCCTGCGTTCCTGTCATCGGCTGGGAAAGAATGGATGAGGTTGATACCCGGCAAGACAATGCGTACATTGCGTCTGCCGCGTGCAAGGATTTTGAATTCGAGCTTGGCCAGAGTTATACAACATACTACGGCCTGCCTATGCAGCGATACATATATGAAAATAAACCTTTAAGGGAAACGTTTGCAAAAATTGCTCAAAAAAATCATTTCTATGCGCGCTTCTCTCCATATTCCCAACTTCCGAAAAATTACACTTTGGATGACATAATTTATTCCAAAGTTGTCTCCGACCCGCTTACTTTTCCGGAATGCTGCGTTATGAGCACCGGTGCCGCATGTGTAATAGTCGCCGACGAAGATACCGCGTTCAAACTAACCGACAAGCCCGTAAAAGTAATCGGTATAGGCGCCGGCTCCCATACGCTGCGCACGGCAGATCGCAGAAACATGCCGATTTTACTGTTGCCGAATGAAACACCGGAAATGTATAAAGATTGGACAAAAAGAGATTGGCCCGGTTTTATAAGTTTTCTTGCGGCGCGCTTCGCCGCCTGGCAGGCATATCATATGGCCGGTATTTATGACCCCATCCGTGAACTGGATCTTTTAGAAACCCATGACGCATTCACGGTTTCGGATATCATGACTTATGAAGATATCGGTTTGCGCCCTTATGGCCGCGGAGCGGAATTTGTTGAGTCCGGAGATTGCTACTACGAAGGGCGCCTCCCGACAAATCTTTCGGGCGGACTTTTGGGCTCAATGCATGCCGTCGGAGCCACGGGAATTTTTCAGCTTGCGGAAATTTTTTGGCAGATTAGAAATGAGTGGGAAAAATTCCACGCCGATGAGAAATATTGGAAGCTTTACGGAAAAACCAAGCCAAAAGATTTCAAAAACCTACAGGTTAAAAATGCCAAGCGCGGCATGGCGATAAGCCACGCCGGAACCGGTTCACACGTAACAGCAACAATTTTGCACAGGGGGTGGTCGTATGACAGGTAAAAACAGAAAGAAAGTTGTCATCGGGGAAACCGGAAGTCCGGCATTGATAGAAGAGTGGCTCAAAGAAAAAGTGCCCGGCGAGATTTTAGTGAAGTGCGTCACTCACTTTAACGTGCACGCGCATTCATACGGCGGACTTTCAAAATTTTTCAGAGAGCTTACCTTCGGTAAACTTTTGGGAACAAAAGGCGTCAAGGGCGCAAACGCCTTTGAAGACATTCGGTTGCCCCCGCGGGCGCATTCTCCGGAGTGCTTGCAAGAAATGGTTTGGGTGCCGGTTGATTTTACCGGAGCAAAAGTTTACGCGCATTCCACGACCAATTATCCCGGTGCCGGGTTCAAAGGAACGATTCCCTGTCCGTTGATCTCCGTTGAGATTCCCGGAGTTTGCACGAAATTCATGAGTTACATGTCCGAATTCGGCGAAGGAGAACCATACATCGGCATGCCGATAAAACCGGTTTTCCGAACCAAAAACCCCACTTACACAATTTTGGACATAAGCTGGGTTCCGGACGATTGATCATTTTTAAAAGCGCTTGACAAAAGCCATTCAAATACTCTGGTATTCTTGACAGAGGCCCCTCGGCCTCTTTTTTTTATTTACTTAGACGTCGGACGTCTAAGCGGCTGCTTTAGTTGCGGCGCGAAAACTTTGCTTGCGCTCTGTTGCGTTCCGTAAACTTTTTGGCGAAAGCGTTTTAATTCTGCGCTCCGGAGAAACGCTTTATGCAAAAATTCCTGACAGCGAGCCGCCAAGTAATAAATATCAAGGTTTTCTTCTTCAGACCGAATGCTACCCGTTTTTATCAAGCACCGGCACAACTATGTCCATTGTCGTTTCTGACAACTGATTTTTCTGCCCTTCACAATGAAGGGTTTTGTTTTGGGAATATAAAAAAATCCTGATTTTGTCTTAATCACAGTTCTAACATCCTTTACAATGCGACCCAGCTAAAAAATCGTTGTTTTATAAGACTAAAAAATTCTACTCTTGGTGGGGATAGAACTTTTTGTGGTATAATAGATTTACAGATGAAACCCATTGTTAAATTATTTATTGGACTTGTTATTTATATATCACCTCTGATTTTGTCACTTATTTTTGCGAATTCATTTATCGTATGGCCATTATATTTTTATATTCCAAACCCTTTGTATCTAATAGGTTTATTGATGTTGGGAGATACTATTCCAAAATGCATTAAACAGTTTTTCCCCGATAGCTTTGCAGCAAAGAGGGCCGTTTTGAGTTTTGTTGTAGCGATAATAATCGTTGGTTTGGCATACTTACAAATCCAAACTGTTTTATGGGTTTGCGATAATACAGATTACTTCAAAACTTGTCAGATAAGTTTATAACTAAGCAAATAGATGCGCCCCCAGTTGCCGACATTAGGCTATACACAGCTTAATTGATTTTTTATGCATTAGATGCTATGTTTAATTCGTGCTTGTGGGGCGTCAGCCCTATTCGGCTAATACTTAAGCTGAAGGCGAGCACAACAAAGATACCGCTTTTGGGCGGTATTTTTGCTTATCAATCTTCGTCAGGATTACCTTTCATTGTTGTAAAAAGCCTAATATCTCTATATTGATTTGTAACCCACGCAGGAACGATACTCCAAAAATGTATATTTCCGTTATCGCCAATTTTTCTCACAATGACTTTGATTTTTCGGCCGTCAATTATTGCAATAAGACCCCAGTATTTTACTGGCTTAGTTTTCTTAATTTTCTTCTTAAATTCTTTTACTTCAACTTCTTTTATTGTTTCTTCAAATTCTTGATATGTGGTTGATATTTTTAATAATTTTACTGCCAACGGCAGAAGCTTAAATCTTAAGATTTGTGAGGGCCTCTCTCTTTCAGTCCTGGCTCTTTTGAAAACGATATGGTTAAAACCTTCTGCATTGAAATAAATATCTTGTTGAAATGCCGGAGAGGCGGTTTTGCTGACGCCATTATAGTATTTTAGTGCATCTTCTCTTAGCTTTTCATAATTTGATAAATCTTCCATAAAAGAAGCATAAAGATATTAATATATAAAATCAAGATAACTCTAAGGTAGGAATATAAACCGTAACATCATTTTTGCGTTCAAACACAGTTCTAACATCCCTGCCTACCGGCAGGCAGGCTCTATGACGCGTCCGATGTTTTTGTTTGACAACAAAATTGATAGTGATAACGTGTTTTTAGATAATGGCTTGGTAATTTGAACTCAAAAGAAAAAGCCTTTCAGGATTATTTTCCGGGGAATGATTGTTTCGGGTGCGGACTGGCGAATGAGATCGGCTTGCGCGTGAAAAGTTACTGGTTTGATGAAAGAAAAAACGAGACGATTTGCGTCTGGCGGCCGCAACGATTTTATTCGTCCGGCATGGAAAATGTTTTACACGGCGGAACAATCGGAGACCTGGTGGATTGCAACGGAGTATGGGCGATCATGGCTCACCATTACAGCGTGATCGGACGCGAGCTGGGCACTGAACCGGTCATATGGTACGCAACAAGATATTTTGAAACTGATCTTCCTAAAAAAACGCCTATGGACGATGTTATTCTGGTGCGAAGCCAGGTTATTGAGATAACCGAAAGAAAAGGCACAGCTTTAATGCGAATTTGGGCGGGCGGCAGAGAATGCGCCCGAGGCAAGGTCGTCGCCGTCAGAATTGAACTTACAAAAGAAGAGATCGCAAAATTTTTAAACAAAGAAAATCCCGCCATATGACGGGATTACTTTTTTAGAAAAATATTCTCATAAACTTTCCGCTCAAACCAATGTGTAACCAGTTCATTTTTTGGAGAAAATGCTGTGCGGGACAATTGTCCCGACTCCATCCCCTTTTGCATGCGCGCGATGTATTCAATATCCTCTTCATCAACTTGCGAGAGCCCCCAGATTTCGTCGGCAAGCTCATACTTTTCTTTGTCCCAGACATAACAGCTCCAGCGCATCATCGTTTTTGAGGGGTTGTTTTTGACCGGCTCCCAAATATTTATGGACAAACCAAACGGGTAAATATTCAACGCAAGGTTTGGCCAAATAAAAATCCAAATCGCGAATTGTTCACGAATCTCCGGCAGACAGTTTTCAAAATCCAATCTGAATTTGGGATTTTTCGGCAAAACTGCCTGAATCGCAAAGTTGCCGCAAGCATCAGTCCTGTATGAACCAAATTCGATTTTTGGCATTAAACTCTTGCTATGAATCAAAGGAATGTGAGTATGATCCAAATAATTTCTCACATTTAGCTTCCAATTCCAGTCCAAAATTCTTTCCTTCTTTTTCAAATCGGCCACCTCGGCTTTTTTAAGAGGCAGAACGGTAAGAATATCCGCGACGAAATCTGCCGAATTGAAGCTATTTGGGTTTTGTGAAAAATTAACCATTGGAAATATTTCCGTCCAGCGAATGTTGTATTCCTTTAAATTGTCAGCCGGGCAGGGATCCCAATCCGGCCAATGGCTTATGCACTTGCCTTCCAAGCTGAAAGCTCTGCCATGAACCCCGCAAATAAAAATATCGTGCCCGACTTCCGGCTTATCCACCAGCAGGTTGCCTTGGTGCGTGCAAATATTTGAAAAGCATCGGAGTCCAAGTCCATGGCATTCGCGCACGGCGCAAAGCTTGTGATCCAAAAGTTCAAATGGTACCCGGCTGCCGGGAATTTCAAGCGCTTTCGCGTCAACTTGCGGCGCGGCCAGCCACGCATCTCCAAAAATATTTTTTTCTTCCAGGTCCAAAAATTCTTGCGCGGTAAAAACCTCCGGCGGCAATGTTTTGGCTTCAGCAATATTTAGATTCACAAAACAGTTTTTTAGGTTCATCAAAGAACCTTGAGTCTGGATAAAATCTAGCGCCCTTGCCTTTTTGGCGCAAGAGGCTCATTATTTGCTTTAGAATACCTAGACATTTAAATGCCGACTCCCTCAAGACACGTATTCATTCCGACCAAGAATGAATGCATTAAAATGTACGAAATGCTCGTTCTGGCGCGATTTTTGGGCGAAGCCCTCTCGAAAAGAAAAGATCAATTTACGCCCATAAAAGTTTTTACCGGGTTGGGCGGGGAAGCAATTTCTGTAAGCGTTGCCGCGGCATCCAAACCGGAAGATTTGTTTGCTCCGGATCACCGCGCAACCGGCGCTCTTCTAAAAGTTTTTACGCCCAAAGAAATCGTTTGCCAGGACGGCGCATTCGCCGAATCTATTTATGGCGGGTATGATTTCGGCATTCATATCGGCGATACCAAGCGCGGTTTTATCAGATTCATTTCCGACATGGCCGCGAACGTAGCTGTAGGCGCCGGAGTCATAGACGGCGCGCAGTATATCCGCAATTTTATTGATAAAAAATCTTCCGGCGATTGCCCCGTTCTCTTTGCATTTTTAGGAGACGGCGCAATGTCCCATGGCAACGCGCACTCCGCATTTAAATTCGCAACCACCAGAAAACTCCCCGTCGTTTTTGTCATGTACAATAACGGGTTGGCGATAAGAACCGGCACGGAATATCAAAGTCCTCTCTTGGATCTGGCGCCGACTGCGGCAGGATACGGAATGCCGGCAAGGACGATCAATCCGCACTACGATGTGATAACAAACTGGCGCGCGGTCAGTTACGCAAGAGAATATTCGGCAGCCGGGAACGGTCCTTACTTCTTGGAATTCAGATCCGAATGCCGAGAAAGCGGACATAGTGAGCTTGAATCTTCCGAAATGCATAACTATGTCGCCAGGGAATTGAGAGCCGAGGAAATTGGCAGGAATCCGCTGGAACATTTTACTCTTCAACTCAAATTAATGCGCTACGTAGACGACGATACTGAACGCAAAATCAAAGAAAAAGCAAAACTGCAGGTGGCGGAAGCGTTTGACGCGATGAAAACTTACACCGCGCCTTCCAAGCTCCGTCCGGCATTCGCGCCTGTCGCAAAAATATCGACAACGCACAATAAAAGCGCGCGGAAAATAAAATATTGGGCGGCCATCAACGAAGCGATGAAGCAAACAATGGAAATTGAGCCGAGAATCAGGGTATTCGGAGAAGACGTAGGATCGGGCGGCGTACACGGAGTAACCAAAGACCTCGCAAAAATTTTCGGGCCGGAACGCTGTTTCCATACTGCGCTGGACGAAAACGGCATATTCGGATACGCAACGGGATTGGCGCTCGCCGGAAATATTCCGTGTCCGGAAGTGCAATTTTTGCCTTTCCTGGATTACGCGGCCGGCATCTTAAAACATTATGCGGGAACGCAATATCCGGTGACGGGAGAACCCATGCATATGGTAATCCGCGCACCCGGAGGCAGCGGGTTCAGCTCAAACGAATGCCACCAAAAAATGTCTGAGGCGGAATGGGCACATGCGGGCGGGTTTAAGATCGTTTGTCCGGCAACCGCGTACGCCGCAAAAGGGCTTCTTGCCTCCGCGCTGCTCCATGAAAAAAATCCTGTCATATACATCGAACAAATATCGCATTATGGAGACGAAGGAATTGTACCCGAAGAATTGTATTTCCTGCCGATCGGCGAAGCATGTATTGCCCGCGAAGGAAAACATCTGAGCATTGTTACATACGGCGCAATGATGGTCGAGCGGTGTTTGAATGCCGCCGTGCTTTTGGAAAAAGAGGGCGTATCAGCAGAAATCTTGGATTTGCAAACTATTGTGCCGATGGACATGAATTCTATAATAAATACCGCCCAAAAAACGCAAAAAATGCTGGTGGTTCACGAATCCAAGACCGATTTCGGAATAGGAAAACACATAATAAGTTTTATGTCCGAATTTGTTGAAACGGTTAGGCGGGATGCCAGGCAAAAAGACGATCTGCTTTTAAAAGATTTTTATGTTGGAATGAAGCATTTGGGCGCGAAAGAAGGACCGGTGCCTTCGCATCCGGCGCTTGAGAAGTTGCGCGTTCCGCAAATCAGAGATATAGTCGAGGCAGCAAAGGAGCTCTTAAAATGAGCGCAGTCCATGAAATTCAGGTCACATTCCAGGATCCCAGTGAAGATAAAACTAAAGTTAAATTTGACCTTGTTAAGCTTTTTATAGCGGTCGGAAGCACAGTCAGAGAAAAAGATGTTTTGGCGGAAATAGAAAGCGATAAAGGCGTCGTAGATATCGAATCGCCGGTTTCCGGAAAAATTCTGGAAATCCGACTGGAAGTCGGCCAGACATATTTTTACGCAGATGTGCTTTGTACCGTTGAAGAAACATAGTCCCGTGGCTTTTGCCGAGGGACTTTATTTTTTATGCAGTTGCGCTAGCATTACGGCAGAACTTGCCAGCCTATTGAGGAATGAGGGTTAAAATGGAAGAAATAAAACCTTCGCGTTTCAGAATCGCCGCCGCCGCAAGATTTGAAGAGTCTCAAAAAATTCCGTGGGTAACATTATTCGAAGACGCATTTATGCTTAAATTTACGGATTTCAGAAAGTCGGATTATAATGCAAACTTCACAAAATATCGCTTCGCGAGCTGCATGTTGGATGTAATAACTAAAACTTTTTTTGGGTTGCCGGAAATGAATGTGATGTGGAAACGCGCGGAAGATAAAGAAGATCCGAAAATAATCCGCAGGAACAAACTCCGGCTCGGCATGGCCCTTGAAACCGTCATTAAAAATGAACCTTGTTCCGCTGTCGCAACCGTAAACGCAAAAGCCAAAAACGGGTTTATTGACGCATATCGCATGAATTTACATCAATTTAACGCAAGGGTCGCGGAACTTTCACAAAAAGCTGCGGCAGGAAAGCTTGGACCGGAAGATTATGATCCGGTGCCGAATGTCGTATTTAACAACCTTGGCGCTTTTAAAAATATAAAAAGGGCTGTGCCGCTGCCGCCGCCGTCTTGTTCGATAATGGTGAGCGTGTTTCGCTCAAAAGTTAGAAACATATACTTAGGAATCGAATACGGTAACGTGCTTCGAGAAACGATGGAATTCGCGGTCTCTTTCGATCACCGCCTCTTTGACGGTCCGAAGATGGATAAATTCATGGGAGTCTTGAAAGAAAAAATAGAAAATCCGCGATTTGACTAATCGCGGGTTATTTTTTTAATCTTTCCTTGATTTGGCAAGCTAGAATACTTTTTATAGATGCTCTATCTTTTTTCCCGATTTTATTTGCCCCTAACTCGTTGGCTAATGAAGTGAGGTGGACGCCTTCCAATCCGCAAGGGATTAAAGGGTCCAGATATTTTTTTTCAGGGTCAAGCGATAGCACGATTCCGTATCTCGACACCCCCCGCGCAAATTGAGTCCCAAACGAAACAATTTTTTTATCGGCACCGATATAAAGGCCGGGGTTTTTGCGATTTTGTCCGGTTCGCACTCCATATTTTTCAAGAACAAACGCCGCCGAAGCAAGAAGCATGTCCGCAAAACCGGATATCGACATATCTGCCACGCCAAAAACGCAATATACGGATAAAATGCCCGGGCCCTGGTAAGTCGCGAGCCCCCCCCTATTTTCGACTATGCATTTGCACGGAAGCGCCCAAAACGGCCTCTTAAAACATTTACCAAGTAATTCCTTATTGTGTATCGTTCTCGCTCCCGAAGTATAGACCGGCTCATGCTCGGCAAAAACAATACGATCCGCAGTGTTTCCTGAAACCCGCTCGGCCCAGTAAAAATCCTGCAGCTTAAGCCATTTTTGGATAGAAGTATTTATTCCCAGATCTTCAACTAAAATAGTCATTGTAAGACAGCGTCTTTTTTGAGGCTATATTATTAAAAATTTTTTTGCAAGCAAATAAAAAACCGCCGAATCGCGATTATAACTTTTTTTCTTCTGCTTTGAACTCAAGATTTTTCCAGAGATAATCTCCTTCCCGTGGAATTAGGCAAAATCTCTGCGATGCCTCATCTATCAGCCTTGCTTTCGTTAAATTTGGATCTATCCTTTTTTGGTCATAGATCCAAAGTATTGCTTTTTCAAGGTTCGTCATGCAATTGCCTCCTTGCCGGTAAGGTTATATAAAGCGCCTGCATTTGTCAAGCATGTATATTTGCGCGGACTTCGTGCTATATTTTTGGCAGAGGAAATATGAGAAAAAATGCCCTTTGATAAAGGATTTTTAAGGCCTGAAGAGGTCCTGATCGATTATCTGGCGAAACTGAATGATCCCGGGCGGTACCCTTTTACGCGCGGAATTTTTCCGGAAATGTATCGAAATAAAAAACCTACCGTAAGGCAATTTGCGGGGTACGGCTGCGCCCGCCACACGAACGAGAGATTCAAAAAAATTCGCGCGCTTGGCGGAACGGGACTCTCTACCGCTTTTGACTTGCCTACGCTCTACGGAGACGATTCCGACTCTCCCCTTTCAAAATGGGAAGTCGGCTGGGATGGCGTCGCGATAGACACCGGAGAAGATATGGATGTGCTTTTTTCGGAACTCCCCATAGACAAGCTCACCGTATCCATGACAATAAATGCTCCTGCCGCGGTGATTATGGCAATGTATTTGGCTATGGCAAAAAAACGCGGGATACCTTTGTCCGCTCTCGGCGGTACGATACAAAATGATATTTTTAAGGAACATATCGCGCAAAACGAAGTGCTCTATCCATTGAAACACGGATTCCGGCTGGCAGCGGATTTTATGGAATTTTCCGCGCGGAATATGCCGAAATGGCATCCGGTTTCCATCAGCGGATATCATATCCGCGAAGCCGGATCATCGGCCGTGCAAGAAATCGGTTATACGCACGCGGACGGAATAGCCATCGTGGAAGAGCTTTTGGAAAGAGGGCTGAAGATCGAAGAATCTGCTCCCAGGCTTTCTTTTTTCTTTGACTCCCATAATGATTTTTTTGAAGAGATAGCCAAATTCAGGGCAGCGCGGCGGCTCTGGGCGGAGATTATGCATAAACGATTCCGCATGCCCATTCCCGAAAATTACGATCTTAAAGACCCTAAACTTCAGTCGCTTTGGTGCCGGATGCACGCGCAAACAGCCGGATGCACGCTGACCCGCAATCAACCGATGACAAATATCGTCCGCGTTGCCTTTCAGGCTCTCGCCGCGCTTTTAGGCGGAGTTCAAAGCATACATACCAATTCTTATGATGAGGTTTTGTGCGTTCCCACGGAAAAAGGGGTGGCGCTCTCGATCCGCACCCAGCAAATATTGCTCGAGGAAACCAACATCACAAATTGGGTTGATCCCTTGGCCGGAAGTTATGCCGTTGAAAGACTCACCGAGAAAATTTACGAAGAAGCGAAAAAAGAAATATCGGTCATCGAGAGCTTCGGCGGAATGGCGCAGGCAATCGAAGAGCTATATCCGCAAAGGCAAATACATGAAAATGCAATTGCCTGCCGCGGACAGTTCGAGAAAACAAAAGATGACCAAAATAAAGCATATTTCTTTGAGCGGGACGATGACACGGAAGATATGGCCGAAATTTCCGCGGAAGTGGAAACTCGGCGCGGATTCGAGAACGAACAAAAGGAACGGCTCTATAAATTTAAAAAAGCGAGATGCCGGACAACGGTAGAAACCGCTTTAAACAAAATAAAAAGAGCTGCAGAAAAAAAGGTAAATCTGATGCCCGCGCTCATTGAGGCGGCAGAGTCATGCGCGACCATCGGGGAGATCAGCGGCGCCTTAAAAGACGTCTGGGGAGAAGCCGAAAGCATGCCGAATATATCTTCAGCCGCCTCCGGGAAAAAAGCCGCGGAGATCACGAAAGGATACAAATTTCCAAAACCGACGAGGATCATTATGGCAAAAGCGGGACACGACGGCCACACTGTGGGATTTTATATATTGCAGGATATTTTCAAAGCAATGGGGGCGGAAGTAATACACTTGGGATTTCGGGCGACCCCTGAAGCAATCGCCAAAGCCGCAGTCGAGGAAGATGTTGATATGATCGGGCTCTCCGCGCTGATCGGATATGTGCCGGGATTTTTTGAGGATTTGAAAAATAATCTCAAAGATCTGGGCCGGAGGGATATTGAAATTATAGGCGGAGGTATCATGCTCCCCGCGCACGAAAAAATGATCAGAGAAAAATTAGGTATCGAAAAATTGTTCATTCCCGGAGCTTCTGATTTCAGCAGGATTATTGAAAGTTTAAAAGAAAAATTTCCTGAAGGAGATAACTTATGAGAGAGTTTGATTTATTGAAAAGAAGGCAATTGGGCCAAGTTATGAACCTTTATAAAAAATTACCCGAATTGGCATTGCCTCCAAAAAACAGCGCTTCCTGGATTATAGGCATAACCGGCCCCATGGGCGCCGGAAAAAGTACGCTGGGAAAACATTTGGCAAAGATTTTACGGAAAAAAAATCTTTTGACGGCGGTTCTGGCGGTCGACCCGAGTTCAAAAAGGGACGGCGGCGCATTTTTGGCGGACAGGCAAAAATTTCGCGACAAGGAGCTTGACTGCGATATGGGCTTCTTTATGCATAGCCTGGGGTCTCGAGGGGCCGGCTCTGCTCTCGCGGGAGCGCTTCATAAAATGATTAATTATTTGGCCTTAACTGCTGATGTTGTAATTGCGGAAACCGCAGGAGCGGGACAAAGCGATGATGAAATACATAAATACGTGGATACCCTCGTGCAAGTATTGCCTCCTTTGGGAGACGAGCTAAATTTGGAAAAAGCGGGCCAGGGTGAATATGCGCACATTTTCGCGGTCAACGACCGCGAAGACTTCGGAAACACGAAAAAATTCTTCGCAAAGGCTTCAATTGGGCTTTGTAAAGAACAAGCTCCCGACGGCTGGCAAAAAAAAGTTTTTGTGGTAAACGCCAAAGAAGGCAAGGGCCTTGAAGCGTTTATCGAAGGACTATTTGGGCATAGAGATTTTACAAAACAAAAAAACAACGGCTAAGCTTGCTACTTAGCCGTTTTTTGCTATATTAGCCTCAGAATTTGACAGGTTAAAATGATACTTTCCGAAGAGCACCTCTTGTTGCGCAATACCGTAAGAAAAAAAATGAACGAACAAAGTATCCGGGAAATGGTCAAAAAATACGAACGCCACAATGCACCTTTCGCCTGGGACTTCGTCCACGAAATGGCCGCGCTCGGACTTACCGGCATAAATATTCCCGAAGAATACGGCGGGCAGGGCGCGGACAATTTATCCGGTGTTATCGCCATGATGGAGATGTCCAGAGTCTGGGCAGGAGGCGCTTTAATAATCGGCGTCGGAAATTCTCTGACAAGCTATCCTTTGGTAAAATTCGGAACGGCGGAACAAAAAAAAGAGTGGCTGCCTCAACTGGCGGAGGGATATATCTTGGGATGTTTCGGACTTACGGAAGCGGACCACGGCTCCGATGCAGGCGGCATTACGACGTATGCGGAACGCGTTTCTAAAACATGCTGGCTTATTTCCGGAGAAAAACATTTCATTACCAACGCGCCTGTTGCCGCTTTCGGCGTCATTTTTGCTCGCACGAACCGCAAGTCAAAAGACCATAAAGGAATTTCCGCATTTGTGATGCCAATGAACCGGGACAAAGGCTGGGGCATAGAAACCCTGCCTGCGGACCAAAAATTGGGTCTGCACGCGGCTCAAATGGGCAGAATATTCTTTAACTCCGCTCCGGTTGCGCATTCGCGCGTCTTGGGAGAACCTGAAAAAAGCTTCAGTATAGCCATGGCCACGCTTGCGCATGGACGTAATTGGATTACCGCGCAGTGTATTGGCCTCATGGACCACGCCGCTGAATTAGGCGTAGATTATGCCAAACTTCGCCATACTTTCGGTGCTCCACTTTTCTCGCGGCCTGCGATTTTAAAAAAACTCGATGAGATCCGGCTGGTCAGCGATATTTCAAAACTGCTGCTTTTTTATTCCGCACATTTGGAAGATCTGGAAAAGGAATATTATCCGTACGCGTCGCTCGCAAAGCTTTACGCTTCGGAAAACGCGCGCAGACTTTCACAAGAAGTCCAAAAGATATTCGGCGGAGCGGGTTACGTACTGGAATCGGAGATCAGCGGGGTTGTGGCGGACAGTCTTGTGCCTGATATATACGAAGGAGCTTCCAACGTTCAGCGTAGCGTAATTTTAAGAGCGTGGCTGGAAAATCGCCTGCCGGTTTATCCAAAACCGCCTTATACGTATTTTTTGGCCAATTTGAAAACCGAAGCAGAGGAACTTGGCGGACGAGACGCATTGCAATCGCCAAACCAAGTCAGGCTGTTTGAGATAGCCGATATTATTCCTTTGGTCGCGGCCCGACACCTTTTCGACGCAGTATTTTCAAAAGAATGGCCTAAAGAATTTATGTTTTTCCATGATCCATTGATTTTTGAAAGCGCCCTACAGAAGGAAATAAAGCTTAAATGGCCGCGTGAAGTAAACATTGATGATAATAAGACTGATGACGCCGCTAGCGCTCACTTAAACGCATAAAATTCAAGCCGCCTTGCAATACGGGCGGTTTTTTGTTAATTTGTACCTAGATAAATTTCAAAGGAGATTGACAATGAAAAAGTTAGGAACCGTATTTTTGGCATTTGTTTTTTTGTTTCTGGCAGGTTTTAATAAACCGTTGTTAGCAGAAGAAAATACGCCTCAGAAAATCAGGTATTTTGAATATACGATACAGCGTGGGGATAAATTGTACCATATTGCACGGATCTTCAATACCACAAAAAAGGCCTTGCTTGAAGCCAACTCCGGCAACAAATACATAAAAAACGAAAATCTTATTCTGGCCGGCGGGACAGTCACAATCCCCCATCTGGTATCCGAAAAAGAATTTTCGAAAACCATATCCGGGCAAAACAAAGAATTCGCGCGATTAGCCGCAGAAAACAAGAACCTTGACGCAACCAGCCGCAAACGCATAACAATGCTTATTGCTGCGGCAAGCGTTGTCGGTGTTTTTCTTCTGATGATATTGACCGGTTCAGAACGCAGACGGCGCAAGGAAAATACGCAAGCTCAGACGCTGCTAAAAGAACTCCGAAGCCAACTGGATCTTAAAACACAGCAAGTCAATGCTCTTTCGCAAAATGCCAAAATCATTCTCCCCGCATCGGAATTACTCGCAAAAACACAAATCGAGCTGGAAGCAGCTCAGCAAAAGTTAGCCCTTACAGAAATACAGTTAGCTTCATCGCAAACCGAACTCGAAACCACTAAAAATACCTTAAAAGAAACAAAAACACCGAACTTTCTGGAATTGAAATCACAGCACGAGGGCGTAATAAAATTTCCATTAAGAGCGCACTGCCCCGAATGTGATGTACGAGTGGGCGAAAAATATGCCCTAAAACACTATTTTGACGAGCACAAACCGCATTATATTCCGGAGGAAACCCTTAATGGGTGAGCCAATGGAATAGATAGAAGAACAGAGGGTACGACTCCGACTTTATGTCGGAGCTGGCCAAAGTTTGGATATCAATGTTTGCTCAAAATTGAGGAGTTAATGGTCATTTGAGCAGTCTCAAATGACCATTAAACCTCAAAATTTAATTTAAAGCACAGAAATGATCTGTGCTTTTTGTTTTGCACAGTTTGTGTTTAGAATAGTTTAGACTATTATCTCTGTATGCGAAAAAAGAAATTCTACATAATTGGGATCGCCGGAGTGGCAATGGCCACGCTTGCCGGACTCTTAAAGAAAAAAGGATATGAGGTTGCCGGTTCAGACCAAGAAATGTACCCTCCGATGTCAGACATGCTCCGTTCCCTAAAAATCCCATTATTTACGCCATATAATATGTTACACATGAAACGCTGGAAGCCGGATATTGTGATAGTCGGCAATGCTATTGGGCGCGGGAACCAGGAACTGGAATATGTAATGTCTAATGGACTCCTGCCTGCCGGCAGGCAGGTTCCCTATCGGTCAATGTCCGATATATTACAGGAGGAATTTATTGATGAAAAAAAATCCATCGTCATCGCCGGTACGCACGGCAAAACTACAACCACAGCATTGATGGGCTGGATATTGGAAACGGCAGGTCTAGACCCAACGATCTTTGTCGGTGGATTCGCTAAAAATTTTGGAAGTACTTTTAAACTCGGCAAAGGCAAATATATCGTCATTGAGGGCGATGAATACGACACTGCTTTTTTTGATAAAGGACCAAAATTTTGGCACTATCGGCCATTCATCGGACTTGTAAATAATATTGAATTAGACCACGTTGATATTTATAAAGACCTGGATGCAGTTAAATATGCATTTGAAAGATTCATTAATTTGGTGCCTCATAACGGCCTTTTGGTTGTTTCCCGTGAAAACAAGAATGCCTATAATCTTGCTCTAAATAAGGCTAAATCCCCTATTGCCAGCTTCGGACTTGGCAAGGGCAATTGGCAGGCAAAAAACATTAAATACACCGATAAATATATTTCTTTCGATGTTCATTCTAGCGGACACATAATAATGGACATACGTACTAAACTTATCGGACAATATAATATTTCGAATATTTTGGGGGCTATCGCAATTGCAAAGTTCTTGAAAATTCCGGATGCAAAAATTAAAAAAGCCATTACAACTTTTGAAGGTATGAAGCGGAGACAAGAGATCATTGGCGAAAAAAATGGGATAACTGTAATTGATGATTACGCGCATCATCCGACTGCTGTGCGATTAACACTGGATGCGGTTCGAAAAAGATTTTACGGGAAACGTTTAGTATGTATTTTTGAACCAGGCTCTGCTTCTTCAAAGCGCAGAATATTTGAGAAACAATATATTGATGCCTTTAAGCATGCCGACTTAGTTTATCTATATAAGCCATTTAAGACTGGACAGCTTAAAAAGCGTGAAACATTCAATGGGAAATATGTTTCGTCCCAGCTCAAAAAATCATGGAATTTTAATGATATTAAGCCTATGTTGTTGCACATGAAACACCAATTTAAGCCTGGTGATGTTGTTGCAATCATGTCCTGTCGCGGTTTTGACGGCCTATACCAGCAGATCTGGGATATCCTATAGCACCTAGCACCGCGTTTCATATGAAACGCGGTTTTTGTTTACGGCCCGTTTCATATGAAACGAAGAATTAGAGCCGATGAGGCTCTTAGCGGATTTTTCGCCATTTTCGGCATGGCCCCTAGCTTGCGAGGGCGAAAATGTGCGAAACCCTCGGAGCCACGCGCAGGCGTGGTGAGAATGAGTGAAGAGACTGCATCGGCTCTAGTTTTTAGCAACTTGCAGTTTCATATGAAACAAAAAAATGCTAAGCATTAAGCATGTCAAAATCGGAAAAGAGAAAAATGGGGGATATTGGGGAGGAATTTACCTGTCGTTTTTTGATTGGCAGGGGATACAAAATTATTGCGAGGAATTATCTGAAGAAATGGGGCGAGATCGATATTGTGGCTCAAAATAAAGATGGCTTGCACTTTATTGAGGTAAAATCGGTCTCAAATCCTTATTTCAGGGGAGAGGATGCCGTACGCGCATGGAAAAAACAGCGTATGACCCGCGCTATCAAAACCTATCTTTTAGACCACCATGTTTCAGATGAAACAAATTTCCAAATCGACATCGCCGCCGTTTTTCTTGATTTTAAGAGGAAAAAAGCTAGAATTAGAATATTAGAAAATATTATTTTAGATTAAAAAATGGAAAATCAAACAGAAAAATTAGAAAATAAGGAAGGTGAGTTATATAAATATACCTATGTCGATAAGCTCGATAAAGACAGGGTTGTTTTTGAGTTTGTCGCTAAAGATATTTTGAAAGCAGATAAAGCATACGAAGAAAAAACCGGAAAAGATCCTAAAAAACAAAATAATATTGCCTGCTCATTAATACCTGCAAAAGAAGAAAGAAATTGATTATTTTTGTTTCTCCGAATGCTTCTTTAACCAAACAGCAATTTCGCTGATTTCCAATTTTTCTAGCGCTATTTTTACGGCATAGTCTTCAATTTCTCCCCGGTTCGCCTCAGTAATATAGCCGTTATTTTCGAGAAACACCAAAGAAGCGGAGATGCCTGTCCGCTTGTTTCCATCAAGAAATGGATGGTTTGCTATAATAAATTTCGCATAAGCCGCCGCTTTATCGAAAACCGTTGGATATATTTCTTTGCCAAAAACTTTTTGCTTCGGTAATGCCTCAATACTTAAAAGTGCGCCGTGATCGAGCACACCGTGCATTCCGCCGGTTTCATCGACTAACATGGAGTGAATAAGCAAGATTTGTTCTTTGGTCAGATGGCGCACAAAAATTTATCTATCGGCCAATGATTCCAAATCTTTGCGATAACGATTGATGAAATTTAAAGTAAGCTCAGCAATTTTCTTGTCCGCTTCCGAAAGGTTTTTTGCGGGTCGAATAAGCACGGATTTTTTATCCGGATTAACATCCACCATAACCTCGTCCCCAATCTTGATTCCAAGCTCCTCCAACGACTTTTTGGGGATGGTAACGGCCGCAGAACTGCCTACTTTTAACACTTTTTGAGTCATATTAGTATATTATTATAATCAAA
>CAZXFC010000017.1:0-8138 GCA_964640425.1 uncultured Candidatus Saccharibacteria bacterium
ACCTGGTAGGGAACGTGCTCATTACTTTGGCGCCGCAATTTTTATCGATAATTTCTTCGCTCGGGTTCGCTTTCTATATAAATGCATATCTGGCTTTGGCGCTCGTTGCCGGGGTCTTAATCTATTTTGTAATTCTCATTCAAACCGCGCCGCGCATAGCGGAAATATCGCAGGACATGCATAAGGCCTACAATATTGCTTTCGGCGACGCGTACGACTCTGTGCTCAACGTACAGGCGGTAAAGCAGGCAAGCGCGGAAAAATACGAACAAAAAAAACTTTATACGAATTTCAATGTGAAGGCATACAGGCTCTACTATGATATGCAAAAGTTCAGCAATGTACTGAATATTTCACAAAAAGCCCTCGTAATAATAGTACAGCTTGCAATATTTATTTTGTCGGTCATATTCATCCAGAAAGAGCAGATGACGATAGGGCAGCTCGTGATGTTCAACGGCTACGCCGCGATGTTTTTCGGGCCGTTCGTCATTTTAGGCAACAATTGGCGCCTCATCCAGAACGGGACTGTCGCGCTCGAACGCGCGGAGAAAGTTTTGGCCCAGCCAAGCGAAAAATACTTGCCTGCAAAAAAAATTCCGCTGAAAGAAATCAGCGGGGAAGTCGAGTTTAATAACGCTTCATTTTTTTACGCTAAAAAACAGGGAAATATTTTAAATGACATTTCTTTCCATGTCGGCGCCGGTGAGAAGATAGCTTTGGTGGGGGAGTCGGGAGTGGGAAAAAGCACGCTTTTGGACCTTGTCTCCGGATATTTTTTCGCACAAAAAGGCAAAGTACTTATCGACGGGATAAATATAAAAAATTTAGACCTCAAATTTTTGCGCTCCGGCATCGCGGTGGTTCCCCAGGAAATTATCCTATTCAATGACACGGTAAAAAATAACATTAAATACGGAAGTTTCGGGGCGAGCGACGCACGGGTGGAGGAGGCCGCACGGCTCGCGCACGCGGATGAATTTATTAATGTGTTCCCCAAAAAATACAGCCAATTTGTGGGCGAGCGGGGCATCAAGCTTTCCATGGGCCAAAAACAGCGCATCGCGTTAGCGCGCGCGTTTTTGCGGAACCCGAAAATATTGATATTGGACGAGCCGACCTCGGCTCTCGACGCAAAGTCGGAAAGATTTATACAGGATTCTTTGGCCAGGCTTATGCGCGGACGCACCACATTCATTATCGCCCACAGGCTATCCACCGTGCGCGATGTCGACCGCATATTTGTCCTTCACGACGGCAGGATAGCCGAAGAAAACAAACACGACGAACTTATGCGCATCCCGAATGGCATCTATCGCAATCTTTACGAACTTCAGGTAGGGTTGGTTTAAGTGAAAATTTCTCTTTGAAATGCGAAAAGCGCAGTCTTAATGATAATGATATCAAGTTATTTATCTTCACGGCAATTTAATAAATCAGTGCTATGGTCAAATCGTGCTTGCGGGCATTAAGCCTATGGGCAGAGCCCAGTTCAGCGCAGGCGGAAGCCGGCGTTTGAGGCAGGCACTATAAAGATACTCCCCCGATTAAGGCCGGGGGTGTTTTTGTTTATATACCGAAAGATGATATATCATATATCAATGACCCAAGCCGAAGCGCTTTCAATATTGAAGACCGGAGCGAATGTTTTTTTGACGGGTGAACCCGGTGCGGGCAAGACCCATACTATTAATCAATATGTCGCGTACTTAAAAGACAATGGCGTGGAGCCGGCGATTACCGCTTCAACCGGAATTGCCGCAACCCACATCGGAGGAATGACGATTCATTCGTGGAGCGGAATAGGTATTTCTAAAAAATTGGATGAATACGACCTTGATAGAATTGCCTCATCCAAACATATTGTTAAGCGCGTCGGACGCGCGAAAGTTCTGATAATTGACGAAGTATCAATGCTGACCCCCGAAACCTTGGGCATGGTGGAGGCGGTCTGCAGGGAAGTCAGGCAAAGCTCATTGCCTTTCGGCGGGCTTCAAATAGTTTTTGTCGGAGATTTTTTCCAGTTGCCGCCGGTGCGGCGCGCTGATACCGAAGACGACGGAGAGACTTTATTTTACGACGAACCCATCCGGCTTTTTGCTTATTCTTCTTCTGCGTGGAAGCGCGCTAAACCATTTATTTGTTATCTTACGGAACAGTACCGCCAGGACGATGCGGATTTTCTCGGCATACTTTCTGCTATACGTAAAAATATTTTTTCAAGCGGTAATTTGGATCATATTAAAAAAAGAAAAATAAGCGCGCTTGAGGCGCCGGAGGGCGCGCCGAAATTATTTTCGCATAATGCGGACGTTGACCGCGTCAACGAAGAAATACTGGCCAAACTCCCCGGCAAGTCGTATGCGTTTGATATGAATTCCGGCGGGAGGCCGCTGCTAGTCTCGTCTCTCAAGCGTAGCTGTCTTTCGCCGGAGGTTTTACGCCTTAAAATCGGTACGGCGGTAATGTTTACAAAAAATAATCCGAGAGAAGGTTACGTTAACGGCTCCCTTGGCGTAGTCGAAGGATTTGGCAAAGAAAATAATTGCCCGATTGTTAAAATGCGCAGCGGCAGAAGAGTTGACGTTACGGCGGCAACTTGGGCGATGGAAGAAGGAGGAAGGGTTCAGGCATGGGTCGCCCAGTTACCATTGAGGCTTGCTTGGGCGATTACCGTGCACAAAAGCCAGGGAATGAGCTTGGACGAAGCTGTCGTAGATTTGAAAGATGTCTTTGAATATGGTCAGGGCTATGTGGCGCTTTCCCGCGTACGCAGGCTCTCCGGATTGTATCTTTTGGGCTGGAATGAAAAAGCTTTTCAAGTGCATCCCGAAGCATTGTCGGAGGACGCGGAATTCCGCGAGCGTTCGGAAGAAGCCTTAACTGTATTTTCGAATTTGGGGGCGTCGGAAATTGCTTTGATGCACAAGCGTTTTCTCGCCGCGCGCATTTGATGTTGAAGTCCTTTTATTTTTTAAAAAATCATGTTAAGGTGAGCTTAAATGTATAAGCTCAAAAAATTATCTTCAGGCCTGAAAATCCTCACCATTCCGATGAAAACCACGGAAACTTTTACGCTTTTGGTTTTGGTGGGCACGGGGTCGCAGTACGAGACCAAAAAAATAAACGGCATCTCGCATTTTTTGGAACACATGTTTTTTAAGGGCACGAAACAGCGCCCCGAGCCCGGGCGGGTGCACCGGGAATTAGACTCCATTGGCGCTCAGCACAACGCGTTTACTTCAAAAGAAATAACCGGTTATTGGGTGAAAGCGGCCAAGGAATATTTTGATAAAGGATTGGATATAGTCTCAGACATTTTGACATCGCCCCTTTTGTCGGCGGAAGAAATCGAAAAAGAAAAGGGAGTCGTGATACAGGAGATACGCATGCGGAACGACGACCCCGTTTCTCGTACCGGCAATATTTTTGAACAACTCTTGTGGGGTGATCAGCCGGCTGGCTGGGAAGTGGCCGGCGACGAGAAAACCGTCAATTCTTTATCGCGCCAAGATATTATGGATTATTTTTATTCGCAATACGTTGCTTCCAACGCCGTTGTGGTAGTGGCGGGCAATTTTCCGAAAAACGCAGAAAAGCGTATTGAACAGCAATTTAAAGCCTCAAAGAAAGGCAAGCCGAGTCCCGAAACTCCGACTAATACGCTGGGTACGGGCGTGAAAGTGCGGACGGAAAACAAAGACGTGGAAAGCTCGAATTTGGTTTTGGGACTGGAAGGATATAATATGTATCATCCCAAACGCTTCATCTTGAGCATGCTAGGGGTTATATTGGGGGGCAACGTTTCCTCGCGCCTATTCACCGAGGTCCGCGAAAAGCGGGGACTCGCTTACTATATAGGGGCGGGGCAGACACTTTACCGCGATTCCGGCTATTTTGATATCAGTGCGGGGGTTCCGCACGATAAGACGGAGACGGCGCTGGAAGTTATAATAGAAGAGTTGAAAAAAATGAAGGCCGACAGCGTGGGCGCCGACGAATTGAAAAGGGCAAAAGATTATATCCGCGGATCAACAAAAATATCGCTCGAGAGTTCAAGCTCTTTGGCCTCATACTTCGGCGAACAGGTAATCTTTGAAAAGAAGATCATGACGCCGGAAGAAAATCTCAAAAAATTGGACAAAGTTACCGCCGAAGAAATTAAGGCGCTCGCGCGCGAGCTCTTCGTGCCCGAGCGCTCAGCTCTTGCCGTTGTTGGCGCAAAGCAGTCGGGAGACGGATTCTTAAAAATATTGAAACAATTATAATGCCGCAAAGAGAACACCAAATAATAGAAATAGCCTTCTCAACGATGCTCAAAGCCGCGCTTTTAGTTATTTTGCTTTGGGTCGCATGGCTGCTCCGCGAAGTAATTATCGTAATATTGCTTTCAATAGTCATCGCGTCATCTATTGAACCCCTGAACCATTGGTTCAAGCGGTATGGCATACCGAGAGTCTTGGGAGTCATATTTGTTTATTTGAGTGCTTTCACCGTTTTTTCTCTGACTATTTATTTTGTCATTCCGCCGCTTTTAGGAGATATAATAGGATTTCTGAATGGTCTCCCCACTTATATTGAGGACACGCTTGGTCCGAAAGGCCCTGTCTTTACATTCTTTCCGGCAGCCCCCGCGGCCTTCAATGATTTCTTATTAAATATAGCATCGACGGTGGAAACACAGATTCCCGCGTTCACACAGGGAGTTTTCTCGGCAAGCGCCTCGTTTTTCGGAGGGTTAATTTCGTTCGTGCTCCTGATAGTTATATCATTTTATTTGTCAGTGCAGGAGCATGGAATTGAAAATTTCTTGCGCATAATCACACCTCTTAAGCATGAGGATTATATTCTGGACTTGTGGAGCCGTTCGCAAAGAAAAATAGGGCGCTGGATGCAGGGGCAAATGTTGCTGGGGGCGCTTGTCGGCGTAATAGTATTTCTCGGGCTTACTATTTTAGACGTAAAATATGCAATATTGCTTGCAATACTCACGGCCGTATTCGAAATAATACCGGTAATCGGGCCGATTATGGCGGCCATTCCGGCCGTCGCAATCGCCTGGATACAAAGTCCGTTCCTTGGCCTGTTGGTTCTGCTACTGTATGTTTTGGTCCAGCAATTTGAAAACCATCTTATTTATCCTCTCGTAGTCAGGAAAACCGTCGGCGTTCCGCCGCTGCTTGCCGTAATTTCTTTGGTGGTCGGGGCCCAATTGGGAGGGGTCGTGGGGATAATTCTATCCGTACCAATCGCCGCGGTACTTGTGGAATATTTGAACGACATTGCTTTGCGCAAACAACCGAAATTGTAAATTTATGCCGGTCAAAAAAGAAAAATTTTATATTACGACCTCCATTCCATATTTGAACGCTGCGCCTCACTTGGGTTTCGCGCTTGAGGCCGTGCAGGCGGATGTATTAGCCAGGCACGCAAGGCTTCGCGGAAAAGATGTTTTTTTTCTCTCCGGAACCGATGAGCACGGCGCCAAGATAGCCAGGGCTGCCGCCGCGGCTAAAAAAACGCCGAAAGAATTTACTGACGAAAAAGCAGGATTATTTGCGGACCTATTAAAAAAGTTCGATATTTCAAATGACGATTTTATAAGAACTACGGACCAAAAAAGGCACTGGCCCGGCGCTGAATTGTTGTGGAAGAAGCTTTACGATGCGGGGGACGTTTACAAAAGCAGGTACAAAGGGCTTTATTGCGTAGGCCATGAAGCTTTCGTGACCGAAAAAGACCTGGAGGACGGACTCTGCGCAGATCACAAGAAGGCGCCGGAGGAAATAGACGAGGAAAATTATTTTTTTAAACTCTCAAAATACGCTCCGAAAATAAAAGAGTTGATTTCCAAGGGTGAGGTGGTTATTTTGCCGAAGTACCGCTCCGAAGAGTCCTTGAAGATGCTTGAAGATCTGGGAGATATCAGTTTTTCCAGGCCGAGAAAGGATATTTCATGGGGTATTCCGGTGCCGGGGGATGCCACTCAGACGATGTATGTCTGGTGCGATGCGCTCTCTAATTATATTACCGCGCTTGGTTTTGGCGGCAAAGATGATTCAAAATTCAATAAATATTGGCCGGCCGATGCGCATGTTATCGGGAAAGATATTATGAAATTTCACACGCTTTTCTGGCTGGGGATGCTGCTTTCGGCAGGACTCCCTTTGCCGAAGACAATTTTTATACACGGATTTATACATGTGAGGGGAGAGAAAATGTCTAAATCTACCGGAAATGTTATAGATCCAATTCCCTTGGTGGAAAAATACGGCGTGGATGCGGTAAGATTTTATCTTACTCGCGAAGTTTCAACTTTCGGCGACAGCGATTATTCGCCTGAGCATTTTGATGAAATTTACGAGGGGGTTCTGGTAAACGGTTTGGGCAATGTGATGGCGCGCGTGGCCAAAATGGTATCGGCTTTCACCGAAATAGAAAAGCCGGATGATACGGCGCTCCATCGCTTCCCGATAAGGGCGAACCTGGATTTTTTGCGGACCGAAACAAGCGCCAGATCTTTTGAAGAGATATCCCCGTCGCATCTCGCCGACAGCTTTATCTGGCCGGCGTATAAAAAAGCAATGGAAAAATATGAGATTGCAGCGGCTTCCGAGACGATTTTCGCGTTCCTGCACAGGCTGGACGAATACATTGAACATTATCAGCCATATAAGCTGGTTAAGACTGAGCCCGAGTCGGTAAAAATAATTTTGTGGCACCTTGCTTACTCGCTTTGCTCTGCCGCGTGGATGCTGAAGCCATTTTTGCCGGAGACCGCGGAGAAGATGCTCAAAACTTTCGGAGTGGAGCCGGATTCGGAGAAAGAGTGGAGAGAATTTAAAGTGAAAGATATCCCGCATTTGTTTCAGAGATTAAAGAAATGAAATCGCCGAAAACTCATGCAATTTCTAAACTCATTCTCGCCCGCCCAGCGGCGGGCTCCGAGGGTTGCCTGGCTTTTTCACTCCGACCCAAAGTCGGAGACCATGCTGAAAAAGCCGCAAAATCCGTTTAGAAACTCATGAGTTTTCTTTGATGGCACAACCAAAACTTATCGACGTTCATACTCACACGCAATTCGCGGCCTATGATATTGATCGTGATGCGGTAATCCGCCGCGCGCTGAATGCGGGGATACGGTTTATTAATGTTGGAACGCAAAAGGACACTTCGGAGAATGCGATTGCCACCGCCCATAAATATGACGGTGTATTCGCTACGGTTGGGCTTCATCCGATACATGCGGAAAAAAGCCATCGCGACGAGCAGGAGCTTGGCGGCGGAGAATCAGCTAAGGCATTCACGAGTCGCGGGGAAGAATTTGACCATGATTACTATAAAAAATTAGCAGAAGACCCAAAGGTAGTGGCAATAGGCGAATGCGGGTTGGATTATTACCATCTGACGAAAGAGACAAAGCACCGTCAAACGGAAGTTTTTAAAAAACAGATAGAATTGGCGCAAGAGGTCGGGAAGCCGTTGATGATCCATTGCCGCGACCATGGAAAATTGCAGGAGGGAGAGCCGTCAGGAGAAGCATTTAAGGATTTAATAGAGATTTTGAAAGAAAATTTAGTTGTTTCACTCGGAAATCCGGTTTCTTCGACTTGGAAACCGGGTTTCCAAGAGCGAAATCCAGGGGTAATCCATTTTTTTTCCGGAACCACTGAAGATGCTAAGGAATTGATGGACTTGGGATTTTCTTTTTCATTTGGAGGCGCGCTTACGTTCGCGCGCGCGTTTGAAAAATTGGTAAAATTCATTCCATTAGATCGCATTGTTCTGGAAACCGACGCGCCGTATGTCGCGCCGCAGGCTTACCGGGGAAAACGCAATGAGCCCTTGTATGTCGAAGAGGTCGCCAAAAAAATCGGCCGGGTTTTGAATAAAGATTTTGAGGAGATTGCAAAACTTACCTCAGAAAACGCGGTAAGGATTTTTAATTTAAAATAAAAAAGTAATGCGGTGCCGACAATAAATTTACTAAACTAAAAATGACGGTCGTCCTTATAAGTTTAGTAAATAAAATCCCCAGGATATATCCTGGGGATTGTTTTTTAGTCTTGATTATCTATCTGGGCTTTTTGGAGTTTGCCTGAATAATCGACATAGATCGTTTTCCATTCGGAAAAACT
>CAZXFC010000017.1:8148-22032 GCA_964640425.1 uncultured Candidatus Saccharibacteria bacterium
TGGGCCGCCTGGTGCGGCCCCTGCCGGATGATCGCGCCGATGGTGGAAGAGTTGATATATGTAATGCCTGATTCGAGATCTTCCATCGCCCGGAAAGCCAGATTTACATCCTGAGTTATGATCGCGGTGGACAAGCCGTATTCAACTCCGTTAGCCACTTCGATTGCGTGATCGAAATCATTTACCGGAATTATCGATGCTACCGGACCGAAAATTTCCGCCTGGTTGATCAGCATTTGCGGATCTTCCGCAAAAAAAATGGTTGGTGCGAAAAAGTATCCGTTTTTATAATCGCCATTTTCCAGTCTGTGCCCTCCACAAAGAATTTTTGCCCCTTCGGACTCTGCGATGTCCATATATTTAGATACTTTACGTAATGAGTCTTCATTTATAAGCGGACCGACTTCCGTTTCCGGGTCCAGGCCGTTGCCGACCTTTGTGTAATTCGTCCGCGCTGTGAGCCGCTCCTGAAACGCTTTTAAAATGTTTTTATGAACTATTAATCTGCTCGAAGCGGTGCATCTTTGTCCGGCCGTGCCGAACGCTCCCCAATGGCAGGATTTCACAGCGAGGTCGATATCCGCGTCATTCATTACTATAGTGCAATTTTTGCCGCCCATTTCGAGTGAGACACGCTTTTGAGTTTCGGCGCATTGAATCGCGATTTCGCGCCCTGTCTCCGAAGAGCCCGTAAATGAAACGAGATCGACATCCGGGTGGGATACCAACGGCCAGCCGATTTTTTCCCCTTCGCCGTGTACCAAATTGAGAACCCCAGGATAATGATCGAGTCCGGCGTCCAAAAGAATTTTCACCAGTGCGTCCGCGCATGCGGGCGTGTCTTCGGCCGGTTTGAACACTATCGTATTTCCGCAAATAAGAGCGGGGGCTATTTTCCAGGATGGTATGGCGACCGGGAAATTCCACGGAGTTATCAAGGCGCAAACACCTATCGGCATGCGTCTAGACATCGCAAATTTATTCGGGGATTCGGAGGTTGTCGTGATTCCGTACAGCCTTCGTCCTTCGCCGGCGATGAATTCACACATATCAATCGCCTCTTGCACATCGCCTCGTGATTCCGCCAGATTTTTTCCCATTTCACGGGTCATCAGTACTGCGAGACTTTCTTTTCTTTGACGGAGAAGCTCAGCTGTCTTAAAAAGAATTTCTGCGCGCTTTGGGGCAGGAACCTTTTTCCATTTCGGGAGTGCTGCTTTGGCTGCCTTTACGGCGTACTCAATTTCTCTAGGCGATGAAGATGGGAATTGCCCAATGGTTTCTGCGGTCGCCGGATTAAGGCTTTCGAAATGGACAACTGATTTAACCCATTCGCCGTTTATTAAGTTGCTTCCTTCGATAAATGGATCCTTTTTTCTTCTCATTTTTCCTCCCGTTTTGATTATTTACCAAGTTCCGTCAAAGGGTCCGCCGTAATTGTCTATTTTTGCCGCGAAAGCGGCGTCTTTCTGCATCGCTTCGGAAACGCAGCAATCTTCGTAGTGTGGGAAATCCTCATCTTCCATAGGCACAAAAATCTTGAGATTCTTTTTAACAATCTCGAGAACATGTTTTCTGGTAGGTTCTCTTTCGTGCGGAATCTCATTTTCAATATCTGACTCAATATTTTTAAGCAACTGGTGTAAATTATTCTTATTCATGATACAATTCTTCCTTAAGGAATCTTGCCTAAATATAGCTCGCCAAAAAGCGTTGTCAATAAGGCGGAAATTTGTTACTTTAAGATAATATATGGGAGTATATGACCACAAAAAAATAGAAAAGAAGTGGCAGAAAGAATGGGAGAAAAAGAAACTCTATAAGACGCTTGATCGGCCCAAGGCCGGCCAGCCTCGGGCCGGGAATTTTTATGAGCTGGTGGAATTTCCGTACCCGTCAGGCAATTTGCACACGGGGCATTGGTACGCTTTTTCCGTTCCCGATATTGCGGCGAGGAAAAAAAGGATGGAAGGAAAAAATATTTTATTTCCAATTGGTTTTGATGCGTTCGGCCTTCCCGCCGAGAATGCCGCGATTAAGCGGGGACTAAATCCAAGAAAATGGACCCATTCAAATATTGATTATATGAAAAAACAGTTGCGTTCCATGGGAACGTCATTTGATTGGAGCCGCGAGGTCATCACAGCAGACCCTGAATACTATAAATGGACGCAATGGATGTTTTTACAATTTTTGAAAAAAGGCCTTGCATACCAGGCGGTTACAACTGTAAATTGGTGCCCGAAAGACAAGACGGTTCTTGCGAACGAACAGGTTGTTGCCGGCAAATGCGAGAGGTGCGGCGCGGAAGTCGTACAAAGAGAAATGAAGCAATGGATGCTCAAAATTACGGATTACGCGGAGCGCCTGCTCGGAGGCCTCGAAAAATTGGACTGGCCGGAAGAAATAAAAGAAGCGCAGAGGAATTGGATAGGGAAGAGCGAGGGTGCGGAGCTGGAATTCAAAATTAAAAATAGCGAGCTGAAAATAAAAGTTTTTACCACGCGGCCCGATACGTTGTTCGGGGCAACTTACATGGTGCTGGCACCGGAACATTCTTTGATCCAAAAATTAAGAGCCAGGATACAAAATCAGAAAGAAGTTGATAAATACATTGCGGAATCAAAGAAAAAAACTCCGCTTCAGAGGCAACAGGAAGCAAAGGATAAAACAGGTGTTCCGTTAAAGGGCATTACGGCAATCAACCCGGCGAATGAGGAAGAGATACCTATTTGGATAGCAAACTATGTGCTGGGCGGATACGGAACAGGAGCGGTTATGGCCGTGCCCGCGCACGACGAAAGAGATTTTGAATTTGCGAATAAATATAATTTGCCTGTAAAGCATGTTGTTATTCCTTCGGTTATTGATCATGTAAATTCTCCGCGTCCGGACAAACCTTCGAAGACGAGGAAAAATGTGCACGCACTTGTTTATGATTCGAGGAGGAAAAAATACCTGATAATCCGCAACAAAAAATTCGGTTGGGATACTGTTGTTATCGGAGGAATTGAAGAGGCGGAGACACCGATTGAGTCCGCGATCAGGGAAGTTAGAGAAGAAACCGGCTACACGGATCTGGAATTTAAGAGAATTCTTGGAGGGCCGGTAAAAGCATCTTATTTTGCAAAGCACAAGGACGAAAACAGGATCGCAATAGCCACGGCGGTTTATTTTGAATTAAAAAGTGACAAGCGTGTTATGGCATCAGATGGCGGGGAAAACGAGGGGAACGAAATATTATGGATAGACCCAGCAGATTTTGTTCCGGGGAAAATGGTCAATTCAGAATTGCCATATTGGCTGGAAAGATTAAAGGCGGGGAAGGACGCCGCATATACCGGGTACGGAGACCTGATCGGTTCGGGAGAATTTGACGATAAGGATTCCGGATCGGCAAAAAAAATGATAACGGATTTCGCAGGAGGAAAGACTAAAATACAATACAAACTGCGCGACTGGGTGGTCTCCCGTCAGCGTTATTGGGGAGTTCCGATTCCGGTAGTCCATTGTTCTGAATGCGGAGTCCAACCGGTTCCCGACAAAGATTTGCCGGTGAAGCTTCCGGAAATAAAAGATTATTTGCCGACTGGCGAAGGGAAGTCCCCTTTGGCCAAGGCAACCAAATGGCTGAAAGTTAAATGCCCGAAATGCAAAGGACCCGCGGAGCGCGAAACCGATACACTCGATACTTTCGTCGATTCTTCCTGGTATTTTTTGCGCTATTGCGATCCGAAAAATAAAAAAACTTTTGCCGATGTAAAAAAAATGAAGGCATGGATGCCTGTGGACCTTTATTCGGGCGGGGCGGAGCACACGACAATGCACTTGCTTTACTCACGCTTTTGGTACAAGGCGATGTTTGATTTGGGCTTACTTGGCGTCCCGGACGCCAAGTTGGGAGACGAGCCGTTTAAGAAGCGGATGAACCGAGGACTTATTTTGGGGCCGGACGGCAATAAGATGTCCAAATCAAAAGGCAATGTCATAGACCCGGACGAATACGTGGCAAAATTCGGCTCCGACACCGTGCGGATGTATTTGGCGTTCATCGGCCCGTATAACGAAGTTGGATCATATCCATGGGACCCACACGGGATTTTGGGCATTAAAAGATTTTTGGATAGAGTTTGGGCGCTTGCGTCCGGGAAAACACTCGGTGTTAAATCTTTAAAAACACCGAGTGTTGAGGAGGGCGCGAGCATTCAACGATTACTTCACAAAACCATCAAACAAGTTTCCGAAAATATCGAAGATTTTAAATTTAACACGGCGATTTCGGCGATGATGATTTTTTTAAATGAATTTGAAAAATTGAAAATTGATTGGAAACCTGCCCGATCGGCAGGCGAGTTGAAAATTGAAAACTGGAAATTATTTCTCAAACTTCTGGCTCCTTTCGCGCCTCACATGACCGAAGAACTTTGGCATAAACTGGGGCATAAATCGGCTCAAGGTCGACCAGCCTTGGGCTGGAAATCTATCCATTTGGAAAAATGGCCTCAATATGATCCGAAGTTGACAGAGGAGGCGATTTTTGAACTTATCGTCCAGATAAACGGCAAGGTTCGCGACAAATTCGAGGCTCCGATAAATATTACGCAGGCCGAAGCCGAGCGCTTGACCATGTCCCGCGAAAAAGTTAAACTTGCGCTAGAAAATAAACAACCGCGAAAAACAATTTTTGTGCCAAAACGGCTCATAAATTTCGTGGTTTGAAAGGGGGTGGCTTATGAACAAAAAGAGAAAGTTGCGAAAACTTTCGATTGGGCATGAAAAAAAATGGATAGGGGGAGTTTGCGGAGGCGTTGCTTATTGGTTGGGTGTGCCAATTTGGATTGTAAGACTGATTTGGGCAGCACTTATAATTGGCTATGGTTTGGGATTCGGGCTTTATATTCTATGTTGGATTTTCATGCCAAGATGGCAAGAAACTCCAAATGATTTACTTGAAGTAACAGGAGATTAAGCGAAGCAAACAGCCTCGCTTTTTTGTTCTGACGTGCTAGTGTAATCTAAGCAAGAGTTCATTGAGTGGAGAAAAAACAACTTCTCAAATATTTCTGGACATTTCCGAATTGCCTTACTTTATTTCGGATGTTCGGTTCTTCGGTTGTTATCGCGTTATATCTCAACAATCAGCCTGTCTGGTCGGCTTATGTTTTTCTTTTGTTCGTTTTAACTGACCTTGAAGGCTATATAGCCCGTATATTTCATTCAGAAAGCGAATGGGGCGTCATACTTGATCCGTGGGCCGATAAATTACTCGTACTGCCGATATTGTGGTGCTTCTTTTTTGCGGGGGATATAAATCATAAATTACCTCTAATCATTACTATCAGGGAAATAATAATGTTCGCCGGCCGATATTTCGCGAAGAAAAGGAAAATAGATGTGAGCGCGCGGTTCCCGGGAAAATTGGCAGCCGTGACCGGGTACGTTGCAGTTTTTTTTCTGCTTTTGAGAGGTGAGTTTTATATCTTGGGACTTCTTATTCTGATCCAGGCCGCATTTTTGTCTATTGTCTCGCTCGTCGTGTATCTTTATATTTTTTTCAGGAGGTCGGCATGATAATTATCGCTCACCGCCGGAATACTATGCGGGCGTTCTATCGCGCGGTAGAAATGAATTGCGATGCGGTCGAGACCGATATCAGAAAATGCGCCTGCGGAAAATTGGTTTTGTCACATGATAAATTCGGTGACCACACTTGCGAAGAGTTTCCAAATCTGTGGGATATTTTGCGCTTCGGCAAACAGATGGATTTGCATATTGAGATAAAAGAAAAAGATTTGTTAGGGAGCATTCTCCGGATCACTTCGCAATCAAAATATCAAATGAGATTTATTTATTCTTCGTTCCGGTGGTTTGAGCTTTGGAAATTAAGGCGTTTGCATAAAAACGCGCGCATCGGGCTTCTGTGGGGCGAAAGCGCCAAGATGCTTCCGAAATTCCTTGTCCGGTTGGCCGCCTATCTGGTTGGGGCCGAAAGCGTGCACATTTCCATCAAACTTATTAAAAAAGATTCGTCGCTTGTGTCGTATTTCCGCGGGAAAGGTTTTGCGGTTTATTCGTATACTGTTAATGAAATTGAAGATATCATTCTGGCAAGAACAACCGGCATGGATGGGATATTTACGGATTTTCCGGATAGAGCCATGAAGATTTTATCCATGTCCATACATTAGCCGCGTTACGTATACGCGGTTTTTCAGTTTTATAAATGCGCAACGGGCCGCCTCTTCATAATTTTATCATTAAGTTGAATTTTAATTTGCTCTATGTGCGGGATTATTGGATATGTCGGAAAGAAAAATGCGTTACCGGTTGTAGTAGACGGGTTGAAGCGCCTTGAATATCGCGGGTATGACTCAGCGGGAGTAGCTTTGTGGGACGGTTCCAAATTCGTGCTTGCCAAGTCCGCCGGCCGCGTATCGGTTCTGGAATCTCTTGTTTCAAATAAGGCGCTTGCCGGGAGCGTCGCTATTGCGCATACGCGATGGGCAACGCACGGCAGGCCTTCCGACGCTAATTCTCATCCTCATTCGGACTGCAAAAATTCTGTGCATCTCGTTCATAACGGAATAGTGGAAAACTATACCGAGATCAAGGATGCCCTGCTTCGCGAAGGGCATATGTTCCGGTCCGATACCGATACGGAAGTTCTGGCGCATTTGGTAGAGAGGCAATTTTCGATCGGGGTAGGGAATACCGTGCTGGAGGACGCTCTGCGCGGCGCGCTTACGCACGTAAAAGGAACATTCGGATTGGCTGTGGTTGCGATGCGTGACCCAAAAAAGATTGTTGTCGCCAAGCGCGGCTCCCCGATAATTTTGGGCATTGGCGCAGGCGAATATCTTGTGGCTTCCGATGCCGCCGCGCTAGTCGAACATACGCAGGACGTTATTTATCTAAATGACAATGAAATGGCCGTGCTTGCCCCGGAGAGTTTGCGGATAATGAATATTTCCGGCAAAAACATCGAGAAGCCAATTGACAAAATAAATTGGGATATTGCCGCCGCTCAAAAGGCCGGGTTTAAGCATTTTATGAAAAAAGAAATTTTCGAAGGGCCGGAAGCGTTGAAAAATGTTTTAAAAGGCAGGACCACGGAAGACGGAGTCATAAAACTCGAAAATATGGAAAAGCCGGATCGCAGGATTAAAAATATAAAAAGAATACTGATAACGGCCTGCGGAACTTCTTATTATTCCGGACTGGTGGGAAAATATTACTTTGAAGAATTTGCGAAACTTCCCGTCTCGGTGGAGTACGCGTCGGAATTCAGATATGGCAATCAGCCGCTTAGCGCAGAAGATGCGGTTATTTTAATTTCGCAATCCGGCGAGACAGCTGATACGCTCGAGGCCATGAAGGAAGTCAAAAAGCGCGGAGCGTTGTCTTTAAGTATCGTCAATGTTGTTGGTTCTGCAATCGCCCGCAATTCAAACGCGGCTATTTACAATTATGCCGGACCCGAAATAGGGGTCGCTTCAACAAAAGCTTTTATTTCGCAATTGGGAGCGCTTCTGCTTTCAGCTCTTTATTTTGCGGAGGGACAGGGAACTATGCCGAAGGAGGAAGCAAAGAAAATTTTCAAAGAGCTTGCCATAATGCCGGCTAAAATGGAAGAAATTCTGAAAAAAGACGATGAGATAAGAAAACTCGCTGAAAAATATTTGAAGTATAAAAATTTTCTCTATTTAGGCAGGCATTACCAGTTTCCCGTCGCGCTTGAAGGCGCTCTCAAACTAAAAGAGATTTCTTACCGGCACGCCGAGGGCTATGCGTCGGGCGAAATGAAACACGGCCCAATCGCTTTGATAGATAGGAATTTTCCGGTGGTCGCCGTTGTGCCAAAAGCCTCGCCCATAGGGCTACGGCCGAGGGACGCGCTTTATGAAAAAATGATTTCAAATATCGAAGAAGTCAAAGCGAGAAGCGGGAAAGTTTTGGCGATCGCCACGGAGGGTGACGAGAAAATAAAACGCATCGCGGATGATGTTATATATATATCCGAAGCGCCCGATATGCTCACTCCGCTCTTGTCAGTCATTCCTTTGCAGCTTTTTGCCTATCACACGGCCGATCTTTTGGGCCTCGACGTGGACAAACCGCGCAATTTGGCCAAGTCGGTTACGGTGGAGTAAGATGAAGGAATGACAGGGGACAGGGAAATATCGGCGGGGCTTATTATATATAGGAAAACCTTGCAGGGAATAAAATACCTCATTATGTACCATGGCGGGGGGTATTGGAATTTTCCCAAAGGAAAGTTGGAGACCAGTGAAAAGGGGATGGATGCTGCTTTCCGCGAGGTCAAAGAGGAAACCGGCCTCTCCAAGAACGACTTATATCTTAGGAGCCAGTTTCGTCTCACGGACAAATATATATTTTTTAGACATTATGAGCGCATTTTCAAAATAGTCATCTTTTACCTGGTTCAGACTAGTAAACGCGAAATAACCATTTCCCATGAGCACGACGGATACGCATGGTTCACGTACAAGGAAGCTATGAAAGTTCTTAGGTTTCAAAATATAAAAAATATTACAAAACAAGCAAACGCACTGCTTACAAAAAAACAACAACCGGCATAAACATGAAAGCTGTAATACTGGCGGCGGGTGAAGGAATAAGGATGCGTCCGCTCACAGAGACGCGCCCGAAACCGATGATAGAAATTCTCGGCCGTCCGCTTTTGCATCATATTTTCGACTCATTGCCCGATGAAATAGACGAGGTAATAATGGTCGTCGGTTATCTTGAAGATCAGATAAGAAATTATTTTAGCGAATCGTTCAACGGAAAAAAAATAATTTACGCGCATCAGCCGAAAAAACTGGGCACCGCGCAGGCTCTGTGGCTCGTAAGGCCGCTTCTTAATGATGAAAGATTTTTAATGCTTTACGCAGATGATTTGCAGTCGAAAGAAGACATAAAAAATTGTTTGAATTATAAATTATCGATAATGGTAAAAGAAGTCGAGGACCCGAGGAAATTCGGCGTGATAGTTACCGACGACAAAGGGAAGGTTTTGGATCTCGTGGAGAAGCCGGTTTCTCCTCCCGGCAATTTAGCTTCCACGGGAGTAAAAGTGCTTGATTCAAAAATTTTTAATTATCCGGCCAAACAGCACCCCAACGGAGAATACTATATTACAGACTCTTTGGCGCAAATGGTCCGCGACTATGAAATGTTCGCGGTAAGAGCCGACTTTTGGCTCCCGATCGGCTATCCGGAAGATATCCAAAAAGCCGAAGCGGCTTTGCGTGAGAGACAAATAAAAGAAATATAAGAAGTGTCATGGGGCGTAGGGATAAAAAAATCCCAGCTGAGAGCTAGGTCTTGGGCGGATCTTTTTTTTCTGCTTGTGGATTGTTTTGCGCAAATGACTTTCCAATGCGGAATAAAAACACCACTGGCCAGATAAAAATTGTGTAAATCATCAAATCTCCATCATCGACGAGATCCCAGTTATTCTTATGTTTCAGATAGCACACGTAAATCACGCCCACTGCAAAATATAATATCCATCCCATTTGTTTTCCTCCTATAAAGAACAGATACTGGTTTATACATAGCAGATATTGAAGCGACACGCAACCCCGCAGACGGCAGCTGCCCACAGAAAAAACATACCATTACTGGTATGCTTTTTGATTGTAGGAATCCCAAAGGCCGGGATTTTTTGGGTTTTACTTGAGAACTACGGCGTCTCTGTCTTCGCAGCCGCATTTTTCTAAAAGACATAGGAATGATTTTTCGCCATCCGCCATAATGCATTGAATTGGCGTGCGGCCGTTCAGATGAGAGATTGGGGTTTTCAACCATTTTCTGAATTCGCTTCTGTTTTGTCCGCATTTGACGAACGCGTTCATTTGGAACGATGTGCGCTCTTCCGGCCCGATTGCTTTTGCCAAAACAAGATAATTTCCTTCAAGATGCCACGAGCAATCCGGCTTTACCGGACTAAAATCGCGGCCTTTTAATTTTTCAATCAATGCCTGCCCGGGGTTGAAGTAAGTTCTTGAAGGAATTATTCCATCAACTCTTGATCCGTCCGCAATATAACATTCTTCCCCGATTTGCGACCCGCCCATTATTCTTGAACCTACTCCTATCATTGTGCGGCTTCCGACCCGGGTTTTCTTTTTTTCTCCTGCCGCAAGGTTTGCGAACGTCACGAACTCACTGACATTTACGCAATAATCAACGTAGGCGTCGCGTATACCGCAACCATGTTTGGCCTTTACACCGAAGGATAGGAAAGAGCGATTGATTTCGGCATTTTCGCCGATATAGCATTCTCCCAAGACGGTGGAATCGCGGACTTGTCCGAGAATCGTGCAATTTTCTCCTATTTTCGGGTCATGGATATCGTGCAAAATTTTCGCACTATTTCCAATGTATCCTTCGCCTGTAACTTTAATACCGTGTCCGATCTTAACATTTTCACCAATGCGTATATTTCCGATGATAACAGCCCCTCTTCCTATCTCGGAATTTTTACCGATCGAAACCTCGCCATCAAGGATAATATCCGGCCAAAGCAGGGCTCCATCGTTAAATTCGACTGATGTATCGATATTATATCGGTCTGGTTTTTCCGGGTAGGCAAATTTCACGCCAAATCCATGAAGTTCTGCCCAACTGTTATCATGATAACCGGATCCTCTTCTCATAGTTACTCCTCCTTTTGCAAAAAAGTTCTAATATAGTTATATGTCAAAGAACGGTAAAAGCAAGCATATCGTGATAATCGGCGGCGGTACAGGGGTATTCACAGTGTTAACCGGATTGCGTGAGCATCCGGTGAATTTGTCGGCGATAGTATCCATGGCCGACGACGGAGGCTCTTCCGGAGTACTTCGTGAAGAATTTGGGATACTGCCGCCGGGTGATGTAAGACGGGCAATGGTGTCTTTATCTTCACATCCCCACAATGTTTTGGCTCGCCTATTTTCTTACAGGTTTTCGGAAGGGAATCTGGCCGGCCATTCGTTCGGTAATCTGTTTTTGACGGCGCTCGAGCGTTCTTACGGCAGTTTTGAAAAGGCTGTTCGCGAAGCTTCGCGCATGCTGGAGGTGGACGGCGAGGTTGTGCCGGTCACATTAGACAGCTCCCGCCTTTACGCGCTTTTGGAGAACGGAAAAGTTATAAGAGGAGAGACCAATATAGATATTCCGAAGCACGACGGCAACCTGAAAATTAAAAAGATCTGGCTTGAGCCGAGTTCCAAAATAAATCCTAATGCCAAAAAAGTTCTTGCGGAGGCGGATCTGATAATTTTGGGGCCCGGGGACCTGTATACCAGCATCCTTCCGAATTTACTTGTGGAAGGAATGGCGGAGGATATCAGGAATTCGCCCGCAAAAAAAGTTTATGTCTGCAATCTGATGACTAAATACGGAGAGACGCACGATTTTCGCGCTTTGGATTTTGTAAATAAAATTGAAGAGCATCTTGGCCAAAAACCGGATGCCATTATATTAAACGATAAAAAACCTTCTTCCGTGCTTTTGGCGCGGTACCGAGCGGAAGCCGCGAGGTTCGTAAAGCCCGATATTCACGGAGACAATATAATCAAAGTTGACCTTTTAAGAAACGGAACATTGGCCCGCCACGACCCCCGGAAGCTCGCCAAAGTATTGATAAGTCTTTTGTGATGTGGTAGGAATACTTTCAGAATAAGTATTTTTCGGATAGGAGATAAATATGAGGAAGTCCTTTCTGTTTTTGTTGTTGCCACTGTTTTTCTTAGTCGGATGCACAAAGGATCGCGTGCAGGTTGTAATGATGCAAAAATGCAGTGCTGTTGTCGGCATCAAGTATTATAGAAACAGTTTCATATTCAGCTATGTTAACAAACTCTATGTACTCGAGGATGGCCGCGAGATTGAAGCAACGGCTCGGATAGAATCCATAATCAGGCCCTCATACGAATATTGTGAAACCGAATTTTTGCCTGGTGATGGCATGGAAAAAATAAACAAGCCGGCGCAATGGGAAGTGCCGGGTTTGCGTTCGGGATCAATCGGAAAGCCGTGTCCGAAAGACAAATGCCCTGAATTATATAAGAATTAGCCCTCAAAATGAGGGCTTTCTTTTTTTTGTGGCTATGATATAATATCCGATATGAATAAAATAGTTACAATACCCAATCCAAAATCTTTAGGAAAAGAAAAAGAGCTGGTTTTAATTCCCAAAAAAGAATATGAAGAATTTCATGCGCTAAAACAAGCGGTACATATTCGCAAAGGCGAAGAGTGGTTTTGGACGCCTGAATGGCAAAAGAAAGAATTGGAGGCTGATATGGCCATTCGTTCTGGAAAAATAAGCGGGCCATTTTCTGATTCTAAAAAACTCCTGTCATTTCTTAAGAAAAAGCGATAACAGTCTTAACGTTTGTGAACTTATTTTTTACCGAGCCGCTCAAAAAGGACTATGGAAATTTGTCGCCTAAAATTCAACGAGCTTTGGACAAAACGCTAAAGCTTTTGCTGAACAACGCGCGGCATCCTTCGCTTCAAGCAAAAAAATTACCCGGAACGGAAATTTGGTATGCGAGGATTTCTCGTGATTATCGTGTTACTTTTCAATATGCTAAAGATTTTATTATTTTACGCCGCGCCGGTACCCATGATATTCTTAATCGAGAAAGAAAAAATAAACAATGAAAGACAAAGAAATAGAGCGGTTAATTAAGCTGGAAGACGCCAGGCAGAAGGGCGCCATAAATTTGATCGCCTCTGAAAATTATGTTTCGGAGGATGTTTTACGCGCGCTGGGTTCGGTATTCACAAATAAATATGCCGAGGGATATTCCGGAAGGCGTTACTACGGAGGAAATGAAGTCGTTGATAAACTGGAAACTTTAGCGCAAACAAGAGCTCTTAAATTATTCAAGCTTTCAAAAGACAAATGGTCGGCGAACATCCAGCCGTATTCGGGTTCGCCCGCGAACCTGGCGGTTTATTTGGGGCTGGTGCCGGTCGGAGAAAAAATTATGGGCATGTCGCTTTTAATGGGCGGGGATTTGACTCACGGACACAAGGTGTCGGCTACAGGCAAGCTTTGGAACTGGGCGCATTACGTTGTCGATAAAAAAAACGAACTTTTGGATTACGATGATATTGCAAAAATGGCCCGTGCCGAGAAACCAAGATTAATAGTTGCCGGGTTTACGGCATATTCGCGTGTTATTGATTTCAAAAAATTTCGAAAGATTGCCGACGAATCCGGCGCGCTTTTAACGATAGACATGTCGCACTTCGCGGGGTTGGTAGCCGGAGGAGCATATCCGTCACCCTTTCCTTTCGCGGATGTAGTTACCACCACAACCCACAAAACTTTGAGGGGGCCGCGGAGCGCGATAATTTTCGCAGCGAAGCGGAGATCCTTCGTAGCCTCCGGCGAAGTAGGATTCATACATGAGGCGATAGACAAGGCCGTTTTTCCAGGGCTTCAGGGAGGACCGCATGTAAATCAGATTGCCGCGGTAGCGGTTGCTCTTAAAGAAGCGATGAGTCCGGCTTTCAAAAAATACGCGAAGCAAATAGTAAAAAACGCGCGCGCGCTGTCTCAAAGATTGCAAAAGCGAGGCTGGAGGATAATTTCCGGAGGAACAGATTCGCATGTGTTTTTGGTTGACACATGGTCCCGCGGCATACCGGGAAAACTTGCGGAAGAACTTCTCGAGAAAAAAAATATTATAGTAAATAAAAATACTATTCCATATGATACCCGGAGCCCCATGGACCCTTCAGGCATCCGCATCGGCGCCGCCGCGGTAACTACGCGGGGGATGAGGGAAAAAGATATGCTAAAAATCGCGGAGAAGATCGATAAGATTTTGATACAAAAATGAAAGTCTATTTCGT
>CAZXFC010000018.1:0-13141 GCA_964640425.1 uncultured Candidatus Saccharibacteria bacterium
CCATACAGCGTAACATAAAATGGTCATTTGAGACTGCTCAAATGACCATTAACTCAAAAAAACTAATATAGCTATTTTGCTTTCCTCGCCTCGCCGCTGCTCGCTCGGGGTTGCCTGCTGGCAAAACCCGCAAAATAACTCATTAGTTTTTTTTCAATAACTTTGCAAGCCTGGATTTTATCCTAGCGGCTTTGTTGGCTTTTATAATGCCCTTTTTTGCCGATTTGTCAGCGATTTTAAAAGCAAAAGAAACCGCCGCCTGAGTTTTTTCTTCGGCCGCCTTTTTAAGCGAGTCTTTCAATTTATCTTTCCACTCGCGGTTTTTGTCGCGGCGGGTCAACGATTGTCTTAGCGCCTTTTTTGCTGATTTTGTGATTGCCATAAGTTTTTTTAGTGTATATTATGTCATGTTTTTAATCAAGTCCCTTATCTCGGCTGCTTTTTCGAAGTCGAGGGTTTTCGCGGCTTCAAGCATTTCTTCGGTAAGTTCCTGTTTCAATTTTTCTTTAGACATCGATTTGGACATTTTAGTGAGGTCGAATTTTATTTTTTTATCTTCCGCACCGAATATATTTTCGGTTATTTCGCGCTCGATTTTTGTCGGTGTTATGCCGCATTGTATATTGTATGTTTCCTGAATATTGCGTCTTCGCTCGGTTTCTTCCCTGGCGGTTCTCATAGACGCGGTCTCCGAATCCGCATACATTATTACGGAGCCATTTGTGTGCCTGGCGGCGCGCCCAATAGTCTGTATTAAGGTTTGAGTATTACGCAGGAATCCTTCCTTGTCGGCGTCTAAAATTATCACTAAAGAAACCTCCGGTAAGTCGATACCTTCCCGTAACAGATTTATTCCGACAATGACATCGTAAGCGCCTTTTCTAAGGTCGGTCAAGATTTTATGCCGTTCAATAGTTTTAATGTCCGAGTGCAAATATTCCGCTTTAATGCGCTCTTCTTTCAAGTAATCGGCGAGGTCTTCGGCCATTCTTTTTGTGAGCGTGGTTACAATTACGCGCTCCCGCAGTTCAATGCGTTTTTTTATTTCGGATACGACATCTTTAATTTGGTTTTCCGTATTTCTGATTTCAAGATGAGGATCCAACAGGCCCGTTGGGCGGATTATTTGTTCGGCAACATGATCATGACCGGAGAGTTCCAATTCGTATTGTTGCGGAGTTGCCGAGACATAAACTGCTTGTCCGATTTTTTCTTTGAATTCTTCGAATTTTAACGGGCGGTTGTCGATTGCGGAAGGGAGGCGGAAGCCGTAATCAACCAATACCTGTTTTCTTGCGCGGTCGCCGTTGTACATGCCGCGAACTTGGGGGATAGTCATGTGCGACTCGTCGATGAATGTAATGAAGTCTTTAGGAAGATAATCCAAAAGAGTTGCGGGCGGTTCCCCGGTTTTTCTGAAAGAAAGCTGGCGAGAATAATTTTCTATGCCGTGCGTATAACCGGTTTCCTTAAGCATCTTTAGGTCGAATTTGGTGCGCTGTTTTAAACGCTCGGCTTCGAGCGGTTTGTCCTGATTTTTGAAGAGCGTCAGCTGGTCCTTCAGCTCTAATTCGATGTTTTTTAAGGCTAATTCGAGTTTATTTTGGGGAGTTACGAAGTGCTTAGCGGGAAAAATTTTGACGGTCTCCGCTTCCGAAGGGAGAGGCTTGGCAGGAACATTCGCGGCGGTTCGTTCTCGGAAACGCGAGACGAGCGATTCGCCAGCAGGCAAAGACGCGGGTTCCTGCAAAACCTGCTTCCTAGGAAGCGCTAGGCTGATTTTCTCAAAGTTTACGGGCAATTTAGTCACTTTTTCAACAACATTCCCGTCCCATTCAATTTTTATTATCGCGTCTCCGGCTGGCGCGACTATTTCAATCGCCTCTCCGCGTACCTTAAATACTCCCGCATGGACATCATAATCATTTCTTTCATATTGCATTAGAGCTAATTGTTTCAAAAAAGCGTGTTGGGAGGTTTTCATGCCGGCGCGTACCTCAAGAGCCGCTTTTGCATATTCCGCGGGATCGCCTATACCATAAATACAGGAAACCGAGGCGACGATAACAAAATCGCGGCGCGTCAAAGCCGTTGCAGTTGTAGCGTGGCGCATCGCATCGATGAAATCATTTATTTTCGCGTCTTTTTCTATATATGTATCGCTTTGAGGGATATAGGCCTCCGGCTGGTAATAATCATAATATGAAACGAAATAATGAACGGCGTTTTTTGGGAAAAAATTTTTGAACTCCTGGTAGAGCTGTGCCGCCAAAGTTTTGTTGTGTGAGATGACAAGCGCCGGCCGGCCGAGGTTGGCGATGATGTTCGCCATTGTAAAAGTTTTCCCGGATCCCGTCACTCCCAAAAGCGTCTGGTGCTCATTTCCTTCCTTCAAAAGTTTCGTAAGTTCCTCTATCGCTTTCGGCTGATCTCCCGATGGCTTATATTTTGATTCGAGATTAAACAAAGGCATCTAATTATTGTACCCCCAAACCTTGACTTTTGACAATAGAAAGAGTATAATTGTACTAACCTGGAAATATGGGATTTCCTCATATTTTCGAGGTTTTGGCTCTTTGACTACGCCTCTGCGATCTTATTTTAGATCAAAGAAGGCAACAATCTCCCTAAAGGAAGAAAGAGGTGTAATATGGCAGATCCGACTCGCGACCAGTTGGTTCAGCTTCGGCGAAATGTAGTTGAACTTGAAAGCAAGCTCGATCGTAAGGGCGTTCAAAATTTGATAGAACGCTTTGATGTTGTGGAACTTATCGCTGAAATTGATCAACCAAAGCTCGAAACGATCAGATGTCTGGCCGGCGGAGGTTCGAAAGTGTTGGCGACGACACTGATAATTACAGTAAACCCGGAAAAATCATTTGTTCGCGACATGGCAAAAGAAAGCAATTGGAAGCTCCTATCGGACGCCGAATATAAAGCAGGCACAACCACATATGAACTTGCCGAATTTCTAAAGCAAGGCGAAAGCTATGTGAAAGGCGATGTGATGGCCGGACGCGCAAAAGAAATTGGCGCCGATCTTGGCCAAAAACATGCGGAGTTTTTGCTGGAAAACCAGAATTTGATTCCGGAAGACTACAGAAAATTTTATCTTGTTTTCCCGGGAACTATTTGGCGGGACTCGGGTGGCGGCCGCCGCGTGCCTTACCTCGGCTGGAATGGCAAGCAGTGGTACCTCTGTTTCTATTGGCTCGACGATGATTGGCTCGGCAACGATCGGCTTCTTCGTCCTCGCAAGTAGTTTGGCGCTTGGATTTTGAACTTATGGTGTCTTGCCTGTCGGCAGGCAGGTTTGAGTTTTTTGTCCCTTGAACTCTTGGCCCTTGCAGAATGTAAAAAAATACATTTTGCAAGGGCCTTTTTATTTTGGTATAATTTTTCTGGATAATAGGCTGATATGCTTGCGGTTAAATCTTTTTATAGATTAGGCTTCAAGCGGCCGAATTCTGAGATTAATTAATGCAGAGTGAGATCGGGCAAAAAGTCTTGTTTCAGCGTCATTTATTAATTTCTAAAAAACTAAAGCTACTTGGTGCGGAATATCGGAGGACTTTTAGGTTCCAAATTAGATACAACCCGGAGAGAGCGCATGGGCGAATCGATGGGTAGTGGCGCGGATGGTATTTCGCATTTTTATTTGGCGGGACTCGAATGGCAACCGCAACGTGCCTTACCTCAACTGGAATGGCAAGCAGTGGTACCTCTATTTCAATTGGCTCGACAATGATTGGAACGACAACAATCGGCTTCTTCGTCCTCGCAACTTGCTTTATCTTCTCCCGCTATTTGCGGGAGTTTCTTTTTGGATGCCGCGCATCCATCCGCCGAGCATTTTCCCTATCTCATTTAAAGGAGCAGACAGCAAAATATAATGCTTCTTTTCTAGTGAATTCGATTCCCAAGCAATTTGAAGGAAAAACTTTAAGAGATCGAGCTTGACTCCGGCTTTTTTCAAATAAGGCAGCTTTTCTTGTTTGCCTAAATAACCGGCAATTAAAAAGGCTTCAATTGTTTCAAGAAAATATTCCTCAATTTTAGCTCCGAGAGTATAGCGGGATTTCTTCGGGAAATTATCTTTGTATTCTACCCAAAGCTTGTAAACTACCACAAACTTTTGGATAATAGGCAAAACTCCAATTGGGGGGGGGCGTTAGTGGAAGATTTTTATTAATATCAGGCGAATTTTGTTCAACCATAAATTTGAAGAAATAATTAGCGTTGATAATTTGCTCGAAGCCTGGCGCGAATTTATAAAAGGTAAGCGGGGCAAGAAAGATGTCCAGGAATTTGGTTTGCGGCTCATGGACAATGTTTTTTCGCTCCAAGCTGATCTTGCTAATCTTAGCTACAAACACGGCGGCTATCAAGCTTTTAAAATCAATGATCCGAAGCCCAGAAATATCCACAAGGCAAACGTCATGGATAGGCTTTTGCACCACGCAATTTATAGAAAGCTTTATCCGTTTTTCGATAGAGTTTTTGCCTCGGATTCATATTCTTGTAGATTAAATAAGGGAACGCATAAGGCCGTCAACCGATTTAGGATATTTTTTCAGAAAGCACGCAAAAACAACACCAAATCTTGCTGGGTCCTAAAATGCGATATTAGGAAATTCTTCGACAATATCGATCATAAAATTTTACTGGAAATTCTTGATAAATATATTTCTGATAAAAATATTATTTGGTTGCTTAGAGAAATTATAAACAGTTTCTCGGCAACGCAAGAGGGAGTGGGTTTGCCTCTCGGAAATTTAACAAGCCAGCTTTTTGTAAATATTTACATGAATGAATTTGACCAATTTATGAAACATAAATTTAAGACAAAATACTATATTCGCTACGCTGACGATTTTGTGGTCTTGTCGGACGACAAAGAATGTCTTTCGGGCTTGGCGCAACCAATTAAAGAATTTTTACAAGTTAACCTAAAACTAGAGCTTCACCCACAAAAACTGTCGATAAGCACGGTCGCTTCCGGTATCGACTTTCTGGGTTGGATTAGTTTCGCGGATTATAGGGTTTTGAGGACAAAAACTAAAAGGCGAATGTTGAAAAAGTTAAATGATAAAAATTTGCAATCATATCTTGGAATTTTAAAACATGGCAATGGGCATAAAATCAGCCGTGTTATAATAAAAGCATGATAGGGTGTTTAAACGGAAAAATAATATTCAAAGGCGAGAGAAATGTGGTATTAGATGTTGGAGGAATAGGTTATAAGGTTTTTTTGTCCCCAACATCTTCACAAGTTTTGAACAGCGGAGAAAATGCCTCGCTTTGGACTCATCTGCACGTTAAGGAAGACGCGCTGGAACTTTACGGATTTTTGCACCAGGGCGAATTGGAATTTTTTGAACTTTTAATTTCCATTTCCGGAATCGGCCCGCGCTCTGCTTTGGGCGTCTTGTCGCTGGCACCGGTGGATACGATACGCCGCGCGATAGCGCAGGGAGATATTTCTTATCTTACAAAGGTTTCGGGTGTCGGCAAGAAGACTGCGCAAAAAATTGTTTTGGAATTAAAAGACAGATTGAGCGGAGGAATATCCATTATATCGGAAACACTGAAGGACGACGCGGACCTGATGGAGGCGCTAATGTCGCTGGGTTATTCGCAAAAAGATGCGCGCGACATGCTTTCAAAAATTCCGCCGAATATATCGGGCAGGGATAACCGCTTGCAGGCGGCGTTAAAATTAACTAAGCATTGAACCATTTAACTACTTAACTATTTAACCAATATGGTTTGGTGGAAAGATACAACAGAGTATATCTACGAAACCGGCTTGGAGCCCGAAGAGGAGGTTATTAATAAAAAACAGCCGAAATCTTTTTGGGAACGCGTCTACGATGTTTTTTTTCAGGAAGCCGTGGATATTTTATTCTTTTTTCTCGGAGTTTTTACGTACATTTATCTTTTTGCGGTAGCTTTTTTGTATCTTTCAGGCATTTCTTCGTTCGATACGATAAGCACAAAGATAATCAAGGCGCTCGCCGAGCCGTACCTTGGAGCAGTAGGAATTTACACAATTTTAAAAGAGTCGCGCAAAAGAAGATATGCTCTCTCATCGCGTCACTGGGGCGAGTTGTTTGTCCTGGCCTGGATTCTTTTGCTGGGGCTAGCCTCATTTTTAACACTTGTTTCGCCCTTTTACACATTCACCCGTACTCTTGAGCTCATCATAACTCTCGCGCTTTCCATAGGAATTATCTATATAGGAAGCGTGGTTCACAGGCCTTAAAAAATAAAAATCCCGGCCTATTTTAAAGCGGGGATGGTTGCCTGGTTTGAATATTTTTGGTCCAGCTGCTCGAGATATTTTTGTACAGCGTCATCATCATTCGGCGCCTGTTTAATGTCTTCGATAAGGACTTTAAGATTGTTGGCTTTTTCGCTCAATAAAATTATTTTTTCGAAATCTTTATAATAATTCAAATCGTGGCTGATCTTTGCTTCAAAAGCCGCGTCGAAATAAAATTCAAGCAAGCTTCCAACCAGCATTTTTTTATAAGTCGGATAATCGTCTAATAAATTGAGGGCATTTAGGGTAACCGCGTTATCGTCTTCTGTGGTGCGGGCGTATAAATCGCGGAGCTCATCGGCCAAACTTAAAAGTTCTTTTGATATTGTTCTGTAATAATCGATATATTTAACGGCTATTTTTTGGGAAGCCGCGTCGCCGATTGATTCAAAATATTTTAATGCCGCAAGATAAGCAATGGGGGTAATTATGGACTCAGCATAATCTGTCGGATAGAGTTGCCTGGTATTCGCATGCAGGTCTTCGTGCAATAAAACTTCCACTTTTCTTAAAATAGATCCTTTGGCAAAAGCCGGCGTGATTGTCGCGTCGTTTCCGGCATATTCGTCGATGCATCTTACAAATATGGAATATTCTTCAGCGTAGTTATTAAATCCTTTTAAAGGAATGTTTCCGCAAGGAACCGAAAAATTAATAGTAAAAGCAGACAAGCTTTTTATTTTTCTCTTTCCTTGGATGTATACTCTAAAGAAAGATCTGTGCGGTTCGGTCAAGGCGCTTTTTGTGAGAGCCTCTGACGGTTCTATTCCTAAAGATTTACCGAACTCTTTTACTTTTTTCGAGAGCAGAATAGTTTCATTCAATGCTTCTTCATCTGTTTTTTCGGCGTGCGCCGCGTGTACGGCAAATAACAATGCCACAATGACAAAAAAGTTCAATATCAGTTTCATTCTCAAAATACATATTCTAACCAAATTGAATCTTTTTTCTATTGATATGTCAACCTTAAATGCGCTAGAGTTTCAGTATGGACTTAGACTCTGTTTTAAGGGTGGTAAAAAAAATTATACCCAGGAGTATTTTTTCTTTTTTTCAACCGGTTTATCACCGGGCGCTGGCCGAAGCGGCGGCGGTATTTTACCGTTATCCGTCCAAAAAACTTAAAGTTATAGGCGTAACGGGGACCAACGGCAAAACAACGCTAGTGCACCTTTTAACGGCAATATTGGAAGCCGCGGGCGAGCCGGTTGCTTCGGTTTCTTCGCTGCGTTTTAAAATATCCGCCCAAGGCGGACCAGGCTCGGGCTGGCAAAACCGCGAATGGAAAAACACCAGGAAGATGACCATGCCGGGAAGATTTGCGGTTCAGAAATTTTTGAGAAGTGCGGTGAGCGCGGGGTGCATATATGTTGTTTTGGAAGTAACGTCGGAGGGCATTAAGCAATTCCGCCATAAAGGCATAGATTTTTATATGGCGATATTAACGAATGTCACTCCGGAACACATTGAATCGCACGGTACGTTTGAAAATTATCGCGCGGCCAAAGCGGAGCTTTTCAAAGCGGCTAAGATACACATATTGAACGGGGAAGACCCGAGCATAGAATATTTCATAAAAATACAGTCGAAGGAAAAAATTATCTACTCAGTGAAAGATTTGCCGAAAGATTTCAAACTCAAAATGCCCGGTGTTTTTAACCTTGAGAATGCGACTGCCGCGTATCATGCCGCGCGGACTCTGGGGGTTGATCGCGAGCTAATAAAAAAGGTTCTGGAGGGATTTGAAAATATTCCCGGCCGGATGGAGTTTATCCAAAAAACTCCGCATCAGGTGGTCGTGGATTATGCGCATACCCCGGACGCGCTCGAAAAAGTTTATGAGGCGCTCAGCCCGCCGGCCGGCAAGTTGATTTGCGTGCTGGGTTCCGCCGGCGGAGGACGTGATAAGTGGAAGCGGCCGGAAATGGGGAGAATCGCCGCAAAACATTGCAATGAAATAATATTAACCAACGAAGATCCGTACGACGAAGATCCACAAAGAATACTTGAGGATGTCGAGAAGGGTTTTTTGTTCTATTCACAGCAAACTATGAATTATAAATTGGTTTTAGACAGGAGAGAAGCGATACGGCAGGCGCTGAAGCTGGCCCGCATAGGCGATACGGTCGTCATTACCGGCAAAGGCGCGGAACCTTGGATGATGCTCGCGGACGGAGAAAAACTTGCTTGGGACGATAGGAGGGTTGTGCGTGAAGAAATAAAAAAACTTGGCGGCTAAGCCGCCAAGTGAAAATCAAAACTCAATTAAAGGGTTAGTTTAATTTGTTTTTGGAAGTTATTACCAGTTGGCCTGACTTTACCATGTTCAAAATATCATATGTATACAACTTTCCTTTATAGGTTTCGCGTATGCTAATATTTAATTCAATAATAGCACAAATACTTCTTTTATACTGAACCTTGATATCGTTCCGTAAAAAATCTTCACATTCAGATCGTTGGTCTTCAGTAAATTTAATGGTGCCCGCATTGGGAGGAAAATCACTTTTTTTCAGCCTTTGTTCTTTGGCCTTCAAAAATTCGGGGTTTGCGAAACGTAATTCTGTAAATTTTCCCGATATGTAATCACCGTTTTGTTCTCCCGCAAAGATACCGATATCGCCCGGCAGGAGGGGAAACCGGTTCATTGGGATTTGTTCGGATTCGGGGACTTTTTCAGTATATTGAACTTTGTGTTTCAATTTTTTCCCGCAACTCTTTCCTAAAAGTAACAAAATGTTCTACCATGTCAAGTGATGAAAGACATTTACTTGGTGCTCTATAATATAAGAAGCACGCATAATGTGGGCTCGATATTTCGTACTGCCGATGCGGCGGGAGTCAGAAAAATTTATCTTATCGGTTACACTCCCGAACCTTTTGATGTTTTTGGAAAACCAAGAAAAGATTTTGTCAAAGCCGCGCTCGGGGCGGAGAAATTCGTTGAATGGGAGAAGATAAAAAACATAGGAGCTTTGCTTAAAAAATTAAAAAAAAGAAAAATATTCATCGCTTCTCTGGAACAATCCAAAAATAGCATTCCGTTTAATCGTTTCGCTTCAAAATATGCACCCGGAAACCGGGTTTCCAAAGCGGGAATTGCTTTAATCATCGGTAATGAGGTTAAAGGCGTGCCAAAAAGCGTCCTTGCAAAGTCGGACGCTGTTTTGGAAATTCCCATGCTCGGCAAAAAGGAATCTTTGAATGTTTCGGTTGCCGCGGGAATTGCTCTCTATGCTTTGAGTGATTTATCTGGGTAGATTTGGCGGCGGGGTTGCCGTTTTTCGTTCCTTGGCAGCCGCTTTTTTTGTTTTCATTTTTTTTACGCCCATATAGGAAAGCACGATAAGCAGTATTATGAGCAGTATTACGATATACCAGACAACAAGCGATTTTATTTTTCCCCACACATCACCTTTGACATTAAATACCGTAGCAAGAAATGAAGGCGAAGCGTTTTCATTTTTGTTTTTGGACGAGGAAACTGCCGGTGCGGATGAAGCGGATTGTGCGCTCGTCGGATTCGCAGTCGGCGTAGGGATTGTTGCCTGCCCGCCTTGACCCGGCGAGACGGGCGTCTCGGTTATTTTACCCGTATTTTGGTCAAAGCAAATATTAACCTGTTTGCAGACGGTTGCGGCACCTTCGACTTTGCCGGTCGGCGTAGGTGTCGGAGTCTGTGTACGAGTCGGAGCGGGCGTTGGCGTAGGCGAAGCGCCCGAAGCGACATTCACGCTGCAGCTGGTTTGTCCGCTGTAGCCATATGCGTCTCTTGCAACGACAATTGCCGATTTAACGCCGGTGGTTGTGAACGACGTGTCAATCGATTGGGTATTTCCGGAAACAGCACCGGACCAGTTGAATGTGTAAGGGGGCAATCCGCCGCTGGCAGCAGCCGCGAAAGTCACTTTACCCCCGACTTTCGGGGATAAGGGTTCGGTTGCGCAAGCAACGTTTATTATTTGCATTGTCACATTCGTATTTTGCTGCTGTTGAGGATATTGCGGCTGCTGATTATTATTGTTATAAGGCGTCGGAGTCGGAGTAGGAGCAGAAGTAGATTGAGTCGCATTAGGTGTGCCGGACGGGGAAACTTGTATTGATGCTTGTACGGTTTCCGTATAACTCGGGCTCTGGCAAGTTATCGTATAGGTAGTGGCGGTTTTTGGATATACATTTATAAATCCTGAAGCGCCTCCGCCGCCTTGACCGGGACCAAATAAACAGTGCGCCGCCGGCGGGTTTGTGTTCCAAGCGATAGTAATAAATCCGTTCGAGGGCGGGCTCGCAGATAGATTAATACTCATGGCAAAAACAGTTTTCGCGGGGTAAAACAGCGCCAAAACGAAGAAAAGCAAGCTTATTCTAAAGATATTTTTCATGAAGATATTATACACGATAATTAAATTTAAGTCAATAGTATTGATTTGTCTTAAAATAGTATAAAATAAATAGCATGGAAGACGCGCCAAAACAAGGAGAATTTTTTGAGAAAACAGAAGAAGAGAAGAAGGTTGTGAGGAGAGTGCCGAAATATTTCAGCAGACTAAGAAGACAGCTCGAAATAAAGGCGGAAGAAAAAAATAAACAAGAAAAAGAATCCAAACACCGGGAAGCGATAAACGAAATCTTAAAAAAATAAAAATATGCTTACATTAATTCCACAACTTCTTGATTATCAGTACTTTGCCCCGACTTTTTTACGGATAGGACTTGGGATCGTAATTCTTGCACACGGACTGCCGAAAATTATCGAAACCCGTGCGCTTTTTGCGGGGTGGCTTAAATCCATGGGCTTCCGGCATTCTATTTTTTGGGCCTGGGTTGTGGCAATTGCCGAATCCGCCGGCGGAGGCATGATACTTTTTGGGCTTGCGGTGCAATTTGCCGCAGCGGTCTTGATAATTCAATTTTTATTTATATTTTTTTGGGTTCGTCGCGGACAACCGTTTATTGCAACCGCGGAAGCTCCCGGTATGAGTCGGGAACTGGATTTTCTGATTTTAATGGGGTTGCTGTCTTTACTTGTTTCAACATCGGGCGCCTACGCTATTGACTTGCCGTTGTAGGGGTGCTGCGGGCCTCTATATTTAACAAGGGAATTGTGATTCAATAACTTAATATGGCCTACGATGTGGTTTTCGATATTGAGACAAAAAAATCTTTCGATGAAGTCGGAGGAAAAGCTCACTTTGATAAGCTGGGTATTTCCGTGGTTGGCGCGCATACGTCCCAAGATGATAAATATTACGCTTTTGAGGAACATGAAATACCAGAATTTGAGAAGATGATAAAAGGCGCGAGGATGGTTATCGGCTTCAACATACATCATTTTGATCTGCCGGTTCTCCAGCCCTATGTAGGCTTGGACTTGAAAATTTTAAGAACGCTCGACCTGATGGACGACGTCGAGAAGGGCGCCGGCTTTCGTATTTCTTTGGATAATCTTTCAGAGACGTCGCTCGGCGCGCGTAAATCAGGCGACGGAATGCAGGCTCTGCGCTGGTACAAAGAGGGGCGAATTGAAGATATAAAAAAATATTGCCTGAAAGACGTTGAGCTCACAAAAAAATTATTCGAGTACGGCCAAAAGAACGGGCACGTTTTATTTTATTCCAAGCATACCGGAGGAAGGGTTGCTATTCCGGTAAGTTGGAGTAAGATGGAGGCAAATGCGGTCGGACTTAAGCAGTCAAGCCTATTTTAATAAATGGAAGGAGTAAAATTTTTCAATATAATCGGTGAATCGTTCGGCCTTGCCCAGGTTGTTGACGGCGTTCATGAATTCATAAGCGTAAAACCGCAAAGAAAATATAAAATAATCGTGGGCACGGATTCAGCGGCGCGGAGCGAAACAAATTTTGTGACAGCCGTCACTATTTGGCGGGTGGGGAACGGCGGCGTGCATTTTTGGACACGCTCAAAAACTACAAAATGCCATGATATGCGCGACCGCATTTACCGGGAAACGATCCATTCGATAACTCTGGCGCAGGAGCTAAGGGGCCGGCTCAAAGAAAAATTGGGCGATGAATTTTTTTGGGACGACCAGATACATATCGATGTCGGCGAAAACGGCCCGACGCGGGAGTTTGTAGATACGGTCGTCGGCATGGTCAAAGGCTATGGCTTTGAAGCAGTTATTAAGCCTTTTTCTTTTGGGGCTTCGGTTGTTGCCGATCGTCACACTTAGTTAAGTCTCCATAGCTTAACGGATAAAGCATAGCCCTCCGAAGGCTGGGATCGAGGTTCAATTCCTCGTGGGGACACAACGTAAGCAAACGTGTTAAAATCGATTTAAGAAGAAAATTTTTTATGAGCGCGTCAAATAAATCTGATGTTTTACCGCTCGGCACTACGCTTATTGGAGCTTTGATTTTCATTTTCGCCACTTATTTAACTTTTACAGCGCCGTTTAAGCCATTAATTTTTGTGGTTAACAGGGTTATGTACTGGTTCTTTTTAGATACTTTAATTAATACATTGGCCGTAGCTTTTATTTTGATCCAGATTCCCCAGTATATAAAAGCCGTTTCAAATGCTGCCGCAAGATACACATTTAGTTCTTTATACTTTTTTTTTATTCTTGTGGTTGGCGGCTATGCCATAGGGTCGGCGAGTATTTTTTATGGACTATCAACAGATTATTCCATGTCGAGCGTTGATATTGGTTCAGTTTTTATATTTGAAATGTTATTACCCGCTGTAACGATTTTGTTTATCATTTTTTTATTTGCTTTGATTCGCTGGCGAAATATAAGAATTGAAAATAAACCCACCCATTTTTTAATTTTGTCTGTTTTTCTCTTCGCCATT